>JBCDJH010000020.1:0-12665 GCA_038747965.1 Pseudomonadota bacterium | reverse complement strand
GACGATGATGGCGCCGGGCTTCATGGCGCGCACCATTTCTTCGGTGACGAGCGTGGGCGCCGGCCGGCCAGGGATCAGCGCGGTGCAGATCACGATGTCTTGCTTGGCGATGTGCTCGGCGACGAGCGCCGCTTGGGCGCGCTTGAAGTCGTCGGACATTTCCTTGGCGTAGCCGCCAGAGGTCTCCGCATCCTTCGCTTCCTCTGAGTCGACCATGATGAACGAGCCGCCGAGGCTTTCCACTTGTTCCTTCACCGCCGGCCGCACGTCGGTCGCCGAAACAACGGAGCCAAGCCGCTTTGCAGTGGCGATCGCCTGCAGTCCGGCGACGCCGGCGCCCATCACGAAGGTCTTCGCCGGGGCGACCGTGCCAGCGGCAGTCATCATCATGGGCAGCGCCCGGCCATACTCGGCGGAGGCGTCAATCACCGCTTTGTAGCCGGCGAGGTTCGACTGGGACGACAGAACGTCCATGGACTGCGCCCGGGTGATGCGCGGCATCAAATCCATGGAAAAAGTAGTGAGGCCCGCAGTGGCGTAGGCTTGAAGCGCGTCGCCTGCTCCAAACGGCGCAAGGATGGCGACCACGACCGCGCCCCGTTTCATGAGGGACACTTCTTCCTCAGCCGGGCGACGCACCTTCAAGATGAGGTGGGCGTCCGCATAAAGCGTCGAAGGGCTCGTTCGAATATCAGCGCCCGCATCTGCAAAGGCTTGATCGGAGAAGTAGGAGCCGGCGCCGGCGCCGCTCTCCACCGCGATGGAATACCCAAGAGCGATCAGCTTCTTGACGGTTTCTGGCGAGGCAGCGACCCGCGGCTCGTTGGGCCAAGTCTCTCTCGGAATAGCGATCAGCATCCGCGCCCCTCTCCTATCGTTATGGTTGTCCGGGTTGGCTTATTTGAAGAAGTATTTGAAGCAGATCCGCAATAAGGCAAACGCGATAACGCCGATCGCCAGGGCCGGGAAGAAACCGAGGCGCACAACCAGCGCCGTAAAGAACGCCGTCAGCGACAGCGCTAAAGGTATCCCGACAAATCCCGTGAACCGCATAACGGAGCCGTAGGTCGAGGACTGCGCCTCCGTGTCCATAGTGCCGCGTTCATAGCTCGCGCCCGTCTCGCCCATTTCGAAAAAACCTCGTCTTCTCCCACGCCGCCCTTTGATGGCGACGCCGAAGATATGCCCTGGCTCTCCGGCGCGATCAATCGCCGCGAGCGCGCATCGCCCCAGTTCCTGGAGATTTAACCAGGTCGCCCACTCCCACCGCCCCGATTAAACGCCTATGCGGACGGGCCAAGCGGCGAAAAGCGCGCGCAACGCCGAAACGAACGCGATCGGTTGATCAATCATGATGTGATGTTCGGCGTCTGGAATAACGATCATCGGCGAGCGGCCGACCGTTTGCCGGCTGAGATGCGCTTGCGTCTCCTCGTTGTAGAACATCGACTTCCCGCCATAGATGAACGCGAGCGGACATCTCGCGGCCAGAAACAGGTCGCGCTTGAAATGTAAATCGAAGTTGCTGCCCGCGCCTGGATCGAACTTCCAGGAGACGCCCATGCGTTCCGGCTCGTCCGGAAAGGGGGCCGACGTCACGGCAGTGCGGGCGATATAGTCCACGAGATAGTGGTGATCGGTGTCTTGGTCCGGCAGGAAACGAAAGCGGGCCAGCAGATCCTTCTCGCTTTCATAAACCCGGCGGCCACGCGGCGGCGTCTTGTTTCGCGCCCGGTAATGGTAGTCCTCATCCGGGCTCGGCGTCAGGACCGGCGAATCGATAATCACAACGCCGCGCAGGCGTTCGCCCGCCTGCTCCACCGCGCCGAGCGACACCAGCCCGCCGAAGCTGTGGCCGACCACAAGCGGCTGGCCCGCCTCGTAAAGACCCGCCGCTTCAGACACGGCGAAAATCTCATCAACGAAGCAAGGCATCGAGTAGGCGTCGCGCCAGCTGGAATCGCCCATGCCGGACAGGTTGAGCGCGGCGACCCGGAAGGTCGATGAAAAGAAATGCGCGAAGGGCCGCCACCAATGGGCGTGCGCGCGCCCGCCATGCACGAAGAGAAGTCCCGGCGCCCCGCGCCGTCCCCACGCAAGATAAGCGATGCGTGCGCCGTTGACGTCAACGCCCCCCTCTTCCATCGGCTCTTCCAAAGCGCGCTCGAACCAATCTGGAGCGGGCGGCTTCTCGCCATTGTAAGCGGCAAGCGGCCGTGTGTAGCTGTCGGGAGACTGTTGTTCACTCATTCGGAAATACGGGTGATCAAGCGAGTGATTATGGCCGCCCCTTCGCTAAGGCTAACGTGTCTGAGGCCATTCCAGCGCTCAACGCCGGTCATTCTTGTCCGCGCTCAACCAAGTTCTGGATGATTGCTCTGAAATTACTGCGCTCCGTTTCCGAGAGTGTCTGACGCGCCTCTCCGACATTTCTCAATGTGAGCTGCACATTAATCACGTAACCGTTCTTCAGCGCTCGGGCGTCTTCGGTCGTCCAATACTCTTCCTCAAAGGTGCGGGCGATAACTGGCGCGCCCGCGACCTTTTCGGCGACGGCGGCGAAGTCCGCACGCTCCGCCTCGGTGGCCGCAGCGAAGTAGGTGCGAAGCTCGCGCGAATAGCGCTGGCCGCGACGAAACGAAATTGAATAGGTACAGCCGCGCCGCACAGACCTCGCAAACGCGGTCGGCTCATCCTCACCGGCCAAAAGGGTTCTAACGGCGTCCTCGGGCAACAAATCGCAAGGATCAGTCTCTTGCGCCAGGGGATGACGCGCCTCCGCAACAGGGGCCGCGTCCAAATTCTCCGCGACGGCGCGCGCTGCGGCGCGCATTTGATCTTCCGTCCCCAGAAGGGCGAAGGAGCTGATTTCAACCAAGCGGCCGCCTGATCTGAAGTAGTAGCCGTCGGTCATCCCGAGGACGTTGACGATAAGGTGTGGCGTCTCGCCGGGCCCGCCGGGGTCTGGCCGAACCTCGCTGCGAGCGATGTCCTCCAGCCGTTCCGCCGCAGGCAAGGGCGTAATCGCGATCTGCAACTTCGCTTCGAGGTCTTCGCCCGCTTCATCAAACAAGCGCCACGCACAGCCATCCGGCCCGACCCGCATGCGGATCAGCACGCCTGTTTGAACAGCAGGGCCGACTTGCTCGGCGGCGGACTGCGGCAGGAACGGACATTCAGCGATGGCGATTTGGCTTGGAACCGCAGTGTCCGACATCACGCTTAAGGAATAGGGCGTTGTCGGCAGGCGCTCGCTATCGCCGCCACCAGACAGCGTGCTGGGCTGGTCCTCCGCAACCGAACTTGGCGAAGTTTGCGCGCTTGTTTCAGCAGCTTCAGGGGCGTCAGGCGTCGTCTGCGCGTTCTCCCCGCCACAGGCGGCGAGGGTTGTCGCCGCGATAACCGCCGCCACCGCACTCCCGCCCCGCACGGTTCTTATCCGACGGAATAAGGTGAACGCTCTAGCAACGGCCGTGACGTGTTGCGCTCGCGACTGGTCAGCGCAAAGCCACCGCGCCGCCTTCGCCGCTACTCTGTTTAGCAGTATCGCTCGACCATCTCCCACGCGCACCCCCAATGCTGATCGGCCGACAAGACCATGTTCGCCCTTTCACGACAAGCCGGGGCCAATCGCATGTCCGCACCGTTTGCGCCCGTGATGCGTCGCGCCGCGCGCCGTGCCTAAGCGGCCGCCGGCACTTGGGCGTCGTTAAGCGCTTGGCGCTGACGGTTCCGCACGGTCTCCAGCTCAAAATCGGCGATCGCCGCTTCGAAGAGCTGATGAAAATTAATGTGCGCCTCCAGGTGCAAAAAGACGGAGCCGAGGCCAATCGCGGCGCGATCCATAAAGACGAACTCACGGGGGGGCGTCACGGGGCCGAACTGCTTGAGCCGCTTGCGCACTTCAAACGCTTCGCGGCGGCCATATTCGCTCGGCGCAACGCCTTCGGCCATGGGCCGAACGCGGTCTTCCAAAAGCGGCCCGTAGATAAACTTCGCCCAAATCGTTAGAGCGTCGACGAGGTCGCCAGAGAGGTCGGAAAAGCCCCACGTCTCATAAGCATGGACAACCAACTCGCGATCATCGCGCTGAAGGCCGCGATAAAGGTCGACGACGCCTTGCACAAACCGCGCGTCAAAAATTCGTACACAGCCATAGTCGAGCAAGTTGAGATGCTGGTCCTCCGGGCGGACCGTATAGTTGCCCAGGTGCGGGTCGCCATGAATGGCGCCGTACTGCGCGAATGGGATCCACCAAGCATGGAACATATGTTCGGCGATCCGGTTGCGGATGGCCTGATCTTCGCCCTTGAACGATAGAATAGGCGCGCCGTCCAGCCATGTTTGGGTGAGGAGCCGGCGCGTGGAGAGCTCCTCAATCACCTCAGGCACATGCACTTCGGCGCATGGCGACAGCATCCGGCTGTAGAGCGTCGCATGCTTTGCTTCGCGCTCATAGTCGAGTTCTTCGCGCAGGCGCGCCGCGATCTCGGCGGAGATCTCTCGCGTGTCGATGGAGCCGTCAATGCGCTTGAAAATCCCAAGCACAATATTGAGCTGATTGATATCGGCCTCAATGGCGGAATCCATATCCGGGTACTGCAGCTTGCAAGCGAGCGAGCGCCCGTCCACATGCCGCGCTCGGTGCACTTGGCCGAGCGACGCCGCCGCCGCCGCGTCTTGGTCGAACTCGGCGAACTGGGCTGGCCATTGCGGACCCAGCTCCGCCGCCATCCGACGACGGACGAACCCGCGCCCCATGGGCGGCGCGTTCGCTTGCAGCTGAGCCAGTTGCTCCGCGTATTCGGGCGGCAACAGATCCGGGATTGTGGTCATCATCTGGGCCGCCTTCATAAGCGGCCCTTTCAACCCGCCAAGCGCGGCCGTCAAATCCCGGGCGTCCCGTTCGCTGACGCCTTCAAGCCCAATAAGGCGCGAACCGGCCGCGCGCGCCGCGACGGCGGACATGCCGGCGCCCACACGCGCGTACCGGCGCAACCGTCCGCCTAAGGTCGACCGTTCGCTATCAGCCATCGATGCGCTCCAATTCGTCAATCAGGCCCTCAATTACGTTGAGGCCCTTTCGCCAGAAGGCGGGATCGCGCGCGTCGAGGCCGAACGGCGCTAGTAAGTCGCTGTGGTGCGCCGCGCCGCCCGCGCGCAAGAGGTTTAGATACTTTTCATCAAACCCGTCGGGCTCTTCCGTATAGGTTGTGTAAAGCGCATTCACTAGGCAGTCGCCGAACGCGTAGGCGTAGACGTAAAACGGCGCATGCAAAAAGTGTGAAATGTAGCACCAGTAGCTCTCATAGCCCTCATTGAGGCGCACGGACGGCCCGAGACTGTCGCCTTGCACCTCCAGCCAGATCTCGCCGATGCGGCTCGCTTCCATCTCGCCGCTGCGCCGTTCCTCGTGCAGGCGACGTTCGAAATCATAGAAGGCGGTTTGGCGAACCACGGTGTTCAACATGTCCTCGATTTTGGAGGAGAGCATCGCGCGCCGCAGGTCTTGCGTCTCAGCGGACTTGAGCAGTTCACGGAAAGTCAGCATCTCGCCGAACACGCTTGCTGTCTCGGCAAGCGTCAGGGGGGTTGAGGCGTTCAAAGGCCCATGGGGCGCCGCGAGGCGTTGGTGAACGCCGTGGCCAAGTTCATGCGCGAGCGTCATCACATCGCGCACGGCGCCCTGGTAGTTCAAAAGCAGATAGGGGTGCGCGCTCGGCGCCACCGGGTGCGCAAAGGCGCCAGAGGCTTTACCGTCCCGCGCCGGCGCGTCAATCCACCCCTTCTCAAAGAAGGTCTGGCCCACCGCCGCCATATCGCCTGAAAAGGCGCCGTAAGCGTCAAGGACGATGTCGCGCGCCTCGTCCCAAGAATAGACCCGCTCATCGTCGGACGCGGTCGGCGCGTTGCGGTCCCAATAGTTCAATTGATCGAGACCCATCCGCCGCGCTTTCAGGGCGTAGTATCGGTGCGACAGGCGCGGATAAGCGTCCTTCACGGCGCTCGCCAGCGCGGCCACAACCTCCGGCTCCACCTGGTTCGCCAGATGCCGATCGCTGGCCATGTCCGGGTAGCCGCGCCAGCGATCCTCGATTTCCTTGTCCTTCAAAAGCGTATTGAAGAAGAAGGCGAAGCGGTCAGCGTTGGCTGAGAAGCAGCCGGCGAGCGCGCCGGCCATCGCCGCCCGCGTCTCCCCGTCGGGCGACGACAACTTGTGGAGCGCCTGTTCGAGGTTTAGCCGCTCCCCCTTATGCTCCACCCGCAAAGCGGAAACGGCGTCGTCATACGCGCGCACCCAAGCGGTCCGGCCCGTTACCGATTTCTCATGCAGCAGCCGCTCAAGCTCTTCGCCAAGCTGGTAGGGCTTCGCCGCCCGCTGGACGCTCAGCCAATACCGATATTGCGCAAGCGAAGGTTCGGCGGCGGCCGCCGAAATAGCCTCATCGGTGAGGGCGTTCAGCTCTAAGCTGAAGAAGACCGTGCGCGCCGTAACGTCATTCAGCTGGGCTGTGATGTCGCCATAGAGCTTGGCCGAGCGGCTGTTGGAGCGATCCTCCGACAATAGCAGGGACGCATAGCCGCCAAGCCGATAGATCAAATCCAGCAACGCTTCGTAGTCGGCGATAGCGGCGGCGATCGTCGCTGCAAGGGCTGGAGCGGCGTCGCCGCTTTGAAACGCGCCGCGATATTGGGCGTCAAAGGCCTCGGCAAGCGCGGCGGCGCGTCTCAAATCTGCGTCAATGGCGGGATCGTCGGGGCCAGCGTAGAGGTCGCTCAGATCCCAGCTTGGCAAGGGCCCGAGCTCGGCCGCCGGTTCGCCGCCGTCAGCCGCGGCGTTGAACAGCCGCCATCCCCCATTGCGCTTGCCCATGCGGACAATCTCCCGATCGTTGCAGAAGGAGATATTGAATGGATGGTAGGCCGCTTCAACCGCATCGGCCGCGCGTTTCGCCGCGCCAACGCGCCATTTGGGCCTCTGACAGGAGATTTGAGACGAGCAGCCGCCCAAATCCCTCAAGCCGGGCGCGCCCTCGAAGGAGACTAGAGCCCTGACTCCTCCCAGGAGCCCGTAAAGCCCGTGATCTCGTCAGGCGCTGAGATCATGATCTCAACCCGTCGATTGAGCGGCTCGCGCGCGCCGTTCGGCGTCGGTTTCGCTGGCGCGCTCTCGCCTTTCCAATCGACGATGTCGACCTTAACGCCCCGCTTTGTAAGCCCGTCGACGACGATCCCGGCCCTATCCTTGGAGAGCCGTACATTATAGGCGTCCGGACCGGACAGGTCCGTGTGCCCGACCGCTGCGATCGTCAAATCAAGCCCCGCGCCGGCGCAGCGCAGATGCTCGGCCACTGCGTCGAGAATGCCTTCGGCTTCCGGCGTCAGAACGGCGCGATCGAATTCGAAATAGACAATGAAGTCCGTCGCCAGACTGTCTGCGGTGACGCCGACGCAGTCCTCGCATTCCGGCATGATTTTGATGAACGCGGCTTTTTCGGCGCGCGCGTTGGCGCTCTGGGTAGCCCCGTAAGCGCCCGGCCCGATGTCGTTGTCATGGGCCTGTTCGAGCCAGCCGTCATAATAGGTCTGGGCCTTGGCGCAGGCGAGCGGATTGCGCTCCCGGCCCCCGAGATTGAGCGCATCCATCAGCCGCGCCCGAGCGAGCATCAGTTCGGTTTGGTCCTCGGGCTGCAGGTTCCAGTCGCCCGCGATCCAGGGAAGAACCAACTCGCCGTTGGCCGCCTCGCGCCCCTTATCGGCGAAGCGGGCCGCATGGGTCCATTCCACATCCACTGTCGCCTCGACGGCGGCGCGGCGTTGATACTCCCGCGCGAGATGGGCGTTGAAGTCCTCGCCCTCAATCTCTCGGTTGAGGAACGGCTCCGTCAAAACCGTATTGAGAGTGCAGGAGCTAAGGAGCGTCGCGGCGGCCGCGATCGCTCCATTCATGATGTGTCTCATCCCGTTCGCCCGCCTCGCTTGGCTTCGCGCCTTCGCCGATGACGCGAATCGCATCGCTCGAAAATACACGATGGCGCCGCACCGGCAACCGCCGCAAGCCGCGCCACGGAGCCCTTTTTTCCCGACACGACAACCATTTGCGCGTTTGGGGCGTTCCTTTGGCGCGCCTCAGAATGGGACGACTTAAACGTGTTTTTACCAATTCCGCGCAGATTGGCGTCTCAGAAAAGCACCGGCGACCGGCCGCGAAGCGGGAGGCTGATTTGAGGTTTTCGAAGCAGCCGAGCGCGCGGCCCATCCGCCAAATGGGGGCGTCGGCGAGGGCCGGCTAATATCTATGCCGCAAACGATACTGATCTGCGACGACGACCCAACCCAGCGACGGCTGCTTCAAGCCGTCATCGAGCGGGAGGGCTACGCCGTTCTCCTGGCGGAGGGCGGCCAGGAAGCCATCGACCTTTTGGAGGGCCCCCGCGGCGGCGACGTCTCGCTGGTCATGCTTGATCTCATCATGCCCAATATCGGCGGCATGGACGTTCTGGCGCGGGTGCGCCCCATGCGGCCCGATCTCCCGATCATCGTGCTGACGGCCCAAGGCGGCATCGAAACCGTCGTGAGCGCCATGCAGGCCGGCGCCGCTGACTTTTTCGTCAAGCCCGCGTCGCCAGAGCGCATCCACGTCTCGATTAAGAACGCTCTGAGCCTCACCAACCTCAAAGACGAAGTCTCCCGCCTGAAGCGCAAGCAAAAAGGCCGGATGGATTTTGGCGACCTTATCGGCTCCAGCCCCGCTATGGCGCAGGTGGCGCGACTTGGCGAGCGCGCCGCGCGTTCTTCCATCCCGATCCTGATCGACGGCGAATCGGGCGTCGGCAAGGAAATGGTGGCGCGCGCCATTCAAGGCTCGTCCGACCGCGCCGGCAAAGCGTTCGTCACCGTCAATTGCGGCGCGATCCCGGAGAATCTCGTGGAGAGCATCCTGTTCGGCCACGAAAAAGGCTCCTTCACCGGGGCCAGCGAGCGGCATATCGGCAAGTTCCAGGAGGCCAATGGCGGCACCTTGTTTCTTGACGAGGTCGGCGAGCTGCCGCTCGACATGCAAGTGAAGCTGCTGCGCGCCATCCAGGAAAACGAAGTCGACCCCATCGGCGCCAAGCGCCCAGTCAAAATCGACGTGCGGATCATTTCAGCCACCAACCGCGATCTCCTCACGGAGGTGCGCGAAGGCCGGTTCCGCGAAGACCTCTACTATCGCCTCAATGTTTTCCCAGTGCAGATCCCGCCGCTGCGAGAGCGCCGCGACGACATTGCGCTGCTGATCGAGCACTTCATCAATCGTTACAACGCCGAGGAAGGCAAGCAGGTGCGCGGGGTCGCGCCGGCCGCCCTCGACGTCCTGCGCGCGCAACCCTGGCCGGGCAACGTGCGCCAGCTTGAGAACGCTATTTTTCGGGCCGTGGTCCTTTGCGACGGCGACCTTCTGACTGCCGACGATTTCCCTCACCTGGCGGCGGAGTTCGAAGCGGCCGGAATCGAGCTTGGCGTCAGCCGACCGAGCCCCGCCGAGATCGCCCCGGCAGCGCCCGCCGCGACGGCGACGCACGCCCCAACGCCGGCCGCCGAGCCAGCCCCACAGACCGACGACGCCGCCGCGTCCACGGCCGGCATTCAAGTGTTGGATCGTGACGGCCACTTGCGCACGCTGGAGGCCATTGAGCGCGACCTCATCGAGCTCGCCATCGCCACCTATGACGGTCAGATGTCGGAAGTGGCGCGCCGGCTTGGGATTGGCCGCTCAACCCTTTACCGGAAGGTGCGCGAGCAAGGCATCGACGTCCGCCGCGCGTCCTGACCTGTCATTCCACCGGATGGGCGCCCCGGGCTGCCGCATTGGGCCGCCCAGCCGTCTCGTGCCTGGCCGGCTCTGGCTTAGTCCCACCACCGGCTTTCCAAGGTATCCGGTTTGCGCTTAGCCTTTGACCGATGGCATCGGCGGAGGGCGAGCGCAGACATGGCACATTTCTTAAATCGGCGGCGCGTCATGACGACGGGAGCCGCCGCCTTCGCCGCGCCACATCTTCTTCCCCCCAAGGCGAGCGCCATCGATGATCCCTATGCGCCCGTAAAGGTCTCCGCGGACCGGGTGATGCGAACGGTGGTGGGCCTGCGCCCCTATCGCCCCACTGGCTTCGTGTTGAAACGCGAGCGCATCGGCCGGCGGACCGTTGTTCACAATTACGGCCATGGCGGGTGCGGCGTCACGCTCTCCTGGGGCTGCGCGCAGCGAGCGGCTGCGCTCGCAGCGGCCGCGGACGGCCGGCGCGCCGTGGTGCTCGGGGCTGGGGTGATGGGCCTCACCACGGCGATGCTCTTGGTCCGCCAAGGCTATCAAGTCACGGTGTACGGCGCAGATCTGCCGCCCCACACCACCTCCAACATCGCCGGGGCCTTCTGGCAGCCCTCAACCCTTTACGATGAGGCGAAGGTCGACGACGCATTTATGGCGGCCTTTCGCGATGTCGCGCGCGCCTCGCACCGGGCGTTTCTGCATTACGTCAACAATCCGTATTACGGCGTGTGGTGGATCCGCCTGCTGGAGTTAGAGAAACAGGCCAGCAGCGCGCCCGCAGCCGAACGGCCGGAAGGCTCCGATCTCTATCCGGGCGCGGCGGCCGTTAGCGACCCCACCCGTTACTTCGGCTATGGCCGCGTGGTGCGGTACCGCTCTTTGATGATCGACCCGGATATCTTTCTGTTCGCCCTGATGCGCGACATCGAAAGCGCCGGCGGACGCATTGCGCAGCGCCGGTTCGAGCGTACGGGCGAAGTTGCGGACCTGGACTGCGACGTGCTGATCAATTGCGCCGGGCTTGGCGCCGGGGCGCTGTTCGGCGATGACGAGCTGAGCCCAGTGAGCGGCCAGCTCACTCACCTCCTGCCGCAGCCGGAAATCGATTACGGCTATGTGGAGATCCGAGACGGTAAGGAGCTTTATATGCTGCCGAGACGCGGCGCGATTCTCCTCGGCGGCTCTCGGAAGTATGGCGACGGCGAGACTGCGGTCGATCCCGAGGAACGGACGCGGATGCTAACGGGGCACGCCGATATCGCCGCTCGCATGGCGTGACTTGGGCGCCGCGCCGCGCGCTGGAATCAGCCTCATCTATTCAACGCCGCCGGTACGAGGCCTAGCGCCGCCACACGGGGCCTCGGCCTTCTTTGGCGCCCGCTCCGCCTCCAGAAACGACGGTCAGGCTCGGGGCGCCTGATCCTGATTGAGGCGGCTTCGGCCCGGCGCGCCGGGCGTCCCGGGCCTTGCGCTCCACTTCCCGGAGTTTCTGCGCCTGCAACATCGATAGGCTCTCGCCGATCGCGCCCTTGTCCGGGTCGCGGAAAGCGGCGCCGTAAGTCTCAACCCGCTCTTCCAGGGAGGACAGGAACTCGCCCTCCCAGTCCGACAGCTCCGCGCCGGAGGCCTCCGCCAACCTTTGAAGCTTGCGAATCTTCGCGAGGGCGCGGGCGCTTTTGCGCGCCTTCTCTTTCGCAAAGTCCCGTTTCGCTGGCGGCTTCTTTGGGTTCATCGAAGCGCTGGCCCCGAGACCCCGCCTAAAGCTCGCCCAGCGCCTGCAGGTACAGCTCCAACAGCGCCTCCTGCTCCTGGCGGTCGGCGTTGTCCATTTTCCGAAGCCGGATGACTTGCCGCATCACTTTCGCGTCGTATCCCTCGCCCTTGGCTTCAGCGTAGACTTCCTTGATGTCCGCCGCGACGCCGGCCTTGTCCTCTTCCAGCCGTTCGATCCGCTCGATGAACGACTTCAAACGGGACGCCGCAACGCCGCCAGCCGCGCCGGCCTTCGATGAATCGTTAACGCCGCCGCCATCAGCCATAGCCGTCCTCCTTGGGGCGCCCGCAAAAGCGCGCGCTCATCTTTCAAGCCTACGGACGATCCGCCCAAGGCAGCGACGCCTCGCGCCGCAGGCGCTCGTTACGCCGCAATCGGATTTGGGCGTCAACTACATTCTCATGAATGAAGTCGTCCAAATGGCCGCCCACGTCCAACAGGGCCTGAATGTAGGCGAGCGCGTCGCTCTGTTTGATAAGCGATGCGCCCCCCGCCGATAACTCCAACGCCTCTCCATCCCGGGCGAGGGCGCCGAAGCGGCTCACATAGGCTGAGACGGGCCCGCCCCACCGACTAAGATCCAGGCCGTCGCGCCCGGGCGGCGCGAGGCCCTCGCTGATCTCAAGTTGCGGCCGGTCATACTCAAACCCTAACAGCTCGCTCTGGTCCATCGCCCGCAATTGGTCCTCCGTCAGCAGATTGACGAAGGTCTGAACCGTGGCGCCGCTCGTTTGCATCAGGGTTGCGGGCGCCGAGCCGTAACTGCAGATCTTTGCTGAATAAACAACGCAGTAATCGGATAAGTTCACACGTAAAGTTGGAACAACAGTCGCCGGATCGTGGGCGAACTTACGACGCAGGCGCGAGGGGGCGGCGTTCGAGCCGCAGGCGATCACCGCGAACCGCGGCGGCCCCGCAAGCGCCTCGAACTCAGCGGCGCTCAGAGCCTTAAGGATGGGCGTAGGACCATCGGCGCCGAGAACGATAGCGTCGGTCCAGGCCGCAGGCGCTGTCGCCTCAAGCCGTGGCGCAGCGATGAGCTCCAAGACGCGGCCGGACGCCAAGACGTAGCTGTGGGCG
>JBCDJH010000019.1:0-12811 GCA_038747965.1 Pseudomonadota bacterium | reverse complement strand
GGCGGTGATGTAATCGGCCCAGCCGCCCATCGAGGGGATGACGATATCGCCCTCGGCGAAGCCGTCCGCTTTGGAGGATACGACGCGCCCAAGCGACAGACCGCGCATCATGTCGCCAACGCCCACCGGCGGCAGGTAACTCTTCGCTTCGTTCATCCAGACGCGGTTCGTGGGATCAAGCGAGAGGTAAATAGTCTGGACGAGGATCTCGCCATCCGCCGGCGTCGGCATAGGTCTCGTCTCAAGCTTCAAGTCCCCCGGTCTCAGATCGCCCTGCGGCCGGTTCGCCAACGTCCACACTCGGTTGTCTTGCGCCATATGTTTGTTTTCCTCCGATTGAGCGGCGCCGCGGGGTTGCGGCGGCGCGGCGTTCCCGCTGCGCGCGAATTCAGCGCAGTCACGATTGCGAGAGAGCCCGTTTCGGCCACGGTTAGGTAATATGTATAGGCGAGGACTAGCTGGGCGTGAAATCAGCAGCGGATCGGTATGGGCTTTGATCGTTTGAGGCGCGTTGGACAAAAGCGTGAAGCACGGCTCGTCTTAGCGCGCGTTGCGGCGCTTCTGCTCGCCTGGACGGCGGCCGGCCTTGGCGGCCCGGCTTGGGCCGAAGGCGATACCGACGCCTCTGATCATGTGCAGGTGGAGTTGTTCGCCGAGCGCTCCGGCTTGCGCGCCGGTGAGCCGATGGCTTTGGCTTTGCGATTCCGTATTCGCCCCGGCTGGCACATCTATTGGCGCAACCCTGGCGCGTCGGGCCTGCCGACGGTGGTTCAGTGGACGGGCCCCGCCGGCGCCGTCATTGCGCCGACCGAGTGGCCTGCGCCCCAGCGCATCAGCGAGGGCGATCTCACCGTCTATGGCTACCACGGCGCCCCGGTCGCGCTGACGTCGATTACGTTGCCAGAGGACGCCGAACCGGGTGGTCGCTACACCGTTCGGGCGGAGGCCCGGTGGCTGGCGTGCCGCGAGATGTGCGTACCGGGCTCCGCGCGCGTTTCGCTGCCCTTGTCGGTTATGGCCTCGCCGAGAGCGGCCGAGCCAATCACGAATCGTGTGTTTGCAAAGGCGCGGAGCTTCTTGCCGGCCCCGCCGCCCGACCTCGACGCCGGCTTCACGCTGGAAGCAGGCTCAAACGCCGCGCGGGCGTGGATGGCCGAGCCGCCGGTGGATGGAGCGGCCCCTAACCCAAATCGGATCGTGCGCGCCGTCTCTCGGCTTCGGCGGTGGCTGAGCGCGGAGGTCGCCGGCGACGATGTTGAGGTCGATTTCTTCCCCATAGAGGAAGGAATGGTCGCTGAAGCGCCCGAGCGGCTCGCGGCGGGCGATCACGGGCTGTCCTTCGATTTGACGATCTCCGCGTACCCGGATGAAGACCCCTTCACCTCGGACCGCCCGATTGAAGGCGTCGCTGTGCTCCGGGCGGACGGCGACCCTATTAGCATCGCCGCGCTGTCGCTCTCTAGCCGGCCAGCCCCCGACGGCGTCGGCGTTCCTCCCGTCGTTGCGGCGCCGCCCGAAGTCGCCTCCGAAGAAGGCGCGACGGCCCTCTCGATTGAAGCCGAGGGCGATGCGAAGCCAGCGCTCGGTCTCCTCGCCGCCCTTGCGTTCGCTTTGTTCGGCGGTCTTCTCCTCAATTTGATGCCGTGCGTGCTGCCCGTGCTTTCCATCAAGGCCGTCGCGATCGCTGGCGCCGCGGGAGACGGCGCCGCCGCCAAAATGCGCCGTCATGGCGCAGCGTTCACCCTTGGCGCTATCAGCGCGTTTGTCGCGCTCGCCGGCGCGCTCGGTCTGCTGCGGGCCGGCGGAGAGGCGGTGGGTTGGGGCTTTCAGCTTCAGTCGCCCTTCATCGTTGCCATGCTTGTCTACGTGATGATGTTCGCCGGCCTTAGTCTGTCTGGCCTTTGCACCGTGGGGGCCCGGTTGATGGGACTGGGTCCGGCTCCAGCGGCGGGCTCCGGCGGCGCTTTCTCCGGAGGTCTGAGCGGCGCGTTTATGACAGGCGCGCTGGCTGTGATTGTCGCGGCGCCCTGCACGGGACCGCTGATGGCGCCTGCGCTCGCCTTTGCGCTAACACAGCCCGCGACGGCTTCGCTCCTCGTGTTCGCCGTGATGGGGCTGGGTCTCGCCGCGCCTCTTCTGGCGATCAGCGCGGTTCCCGCCATCGCCGGACGCTTGCCGCGGCCTGGGCCATGGATGGAACGCCTGAAGCAGGGGCTCGCATTCCCCATGTACGCAGCGGCGATCTGGCTGCTGTGGGTGTTAAGCCGGCTGTCTGGCCCCGACGTCGCCGCCCTCGCCATGGGCGGGGTTCTGTTGATCGCCTTCGCCGCTTGGGTCTCTGAAGCGAGCCGGGGCGCGGGGCCATGGTTGCGGCGGACCGGGCTTGCGGGAGCGGGTCTCGCAGGTCTCGGCGCGCTTGCGCTCGCCGGCCAAACGCTAGGCCTCGCGCCGCCGGTGGCCTCCGCCTTGGCAGTGGCGAGCGACGAGAGCGAGGGCGGCGTGGAGCGCGTCGCCTACTCCGCTGAGCGCCTTGAGGACCTCCGGGCGGCTGGCAAGCCTGTCTTCGTCGATTTCACCGCCGCGTGGTGCATTACGTGCCAGACTAACAAGTTCGCCGCGCTGTCGCGGCCGGCCGTGGAGGACGCGTTTCGCGCCCGCGATGTGGTGCTCATGACGGCCGATTGGACGGCCCGCGATCCGGCCGTGACCGAGGCGCTGGAGGCCCACGGGCGCAGCGGCGTGCCGCTCTATCTCTATTATGCGGCGGGTGCGGATGAGCCGCAGACCCTGCCGCAGATCCTCACGACGGGGATTGTGATGCGGGCCCTTCGCAAAGCCGACGCCGCCCAAAAACCTGGCGCGCCCGCGCCCACCGATGGGGTATTGCCAAGCGAGGGGCCTTTGGAGGAGCCAAACTCGGGCCTCTCCATTGCGCGCTCTAGCGGCTGAGCATCGCGTGCGGCCGAACCGGTGGTTTAGAGCGCGGCGAGCGCGGTGAGGCTGCGTTCGGCCTCTAAGAGGGCGGCCCGTAAGCCTGGATCGGAGGCGCTTAAAAGCCGCGAGACGTCGCGGTTCGCCCGAGCGATCACGTCATGATCGACGCGCGCCGCCCGCTCCGGAAGCCCCTCCAACTGCGCCCCAAAGACGGCGAGCCGGCTTCCGACCGCTTCAAGGGCTTGGCGGCTTTTCGGGCTGAGGGAGGGCGCTGAAAAAGACGCGCCCGCTTGAACGGGTCCCGCGACGCCCTTGGATGAAGAGACGCCGACGGTCTCCCGCAAGTCCAGCCGCGCGGCCTTAAGGGCCGCTCCCAGATCATTCACCAACACGAGGAACTCCGCGCCAAGAAGGTCGGCGTCGCTCGGCTCCCCGGAAGGGAGAGGCGTCGGCGGCGGGGTAAGGGCGGGGACGCGCTCCATCGCTTGCATGGCGCGCTCCGTCGCGGCGGTGTTCAGGATTTCGCCCGTCTCGATCGCGAAGATGGAGGCGATTGCGCCAGTGAAGCACATGAACAGGCCAGCCCGCAGCGCCTGGCGATGGACGGGGAGAGAGGTTAAGCTCGCGTCACGCATGTTAGCGGTCTAGTTCGCTCCGTTTAAGATTGGTTTAAGTCTCGCGCCGCCCGCCAGCGCGCCTCTTTGGGCACAAACCGCGATTCGACCGCCGCGCGCGAGCGCATCCTTTGCGCCCAGCTCTGAGGAGAATGAACCGATGACGGATTTCACCGCCGCCTGGACCGCATTGGAGCGCCACGTTGAAACGCTGGGCGCTGTTCATATGCGCGATCTTTTCGCCGGGGATCCCGGCCGGTTCGAAACGATGTCTGTTGAGGCGGCTGGCCTTGTCCTGGACTACTCCAAGAACCGCATGACGGCGGAGACCCTCCGCTTGTTGACGGATTTGGCCGAGGCGCGGGATCTGGGCGCGGCGCGGGACGCGATGCTGTCCGGCGCGCCGATCAACCTCACTGAGGGGCGCGCCGTTCTGCACACGGCGCTGCGCTATGACGGCGACCGGCAAATCCGCGTTGACGGCGAGGACGTGATGCCCGCGGTGCGGGCGGAGCGCGCGAAGATGGAGGCGTTCTGCGCCTCCGTTCATAGCGGCGCCCGGCTTGGCCGCACGGGCGAGCCGCTCACCCATGTGATCAACATCGGCATCGGGGGCTCGGACCTCGGGCCCGTGATGGCGACCGAGGCGCTTGCGCCCTTCGCCCTGAAGGGCCGGAGCGTCAGCTTCGTCTCCAATGTGGACGGCGCCCATCTCCATGACGCGCTGACGGGCGTCGATCCCAACCGCACCCTCTTTATCATTGCGTCGAAGACATTCACGACCCAAGAGACGATGACCAACGCGGCTTCAGCGCGGGCTTGGTTCCTGAAACAGGGCGCGAGCGAAGCCGATGTCGCCAAACACTTTGTTGCGCTCTCCACCAACGCCAACGCCGTCCGCGCATTTGGGATCGACCCGGAGAATATGTTCCAGTTCTGGGACTGGGTGGGCGGGCGCTATTCGCTTTGGTCGGCCATCGGCCTCTCGATCGCGCTGCAGATTGGTTATGACCGCTTCGCCGATTTGCTGCGCGGCGCAGCCGCCATGGACGCCCATTTCGCCGAAGCGCCGCTTGCGGAGAATATCCCGGCGCTCCTCGCCCTGATTGGCGTCTGGAACCGCAACTTCCTGAAGGCGAGCGCCCACGCTGTTTTGCCGTATGATCAGCACTTGCATCGTCTGCCAGCCTATCTTCAGCAGGCGGATATGGAATCCAATGGCAAAGGCGTCGACAAGGCGGGGCGCGCCGCGGGCTACGCCACGGGTCCGATCATCTGGGTCGAGCCGGGCACCAACGGACAGCACGCGTTCTACCAACTCATCCATCAAGGAACGGAGTTGATCCCCGCCGACTTCATCGCCCCGGCGCTGTCCGAGACGCCGCTTGGCGATCATCATGAAAAGCTGTTGGCGAATTTCCTCGCCCAGCCGGAGGCCCTTCTGCGGGGCAAGACGCTGGAAGAGGCCGAAGCCGATCTGCGCGCCGCGGGGGCGGACGCGGCGGAGGTGGAGCGTCTTGCGCCCCACAAGGTGTTCCCCGGCAACCGGCCGACAAACGCCGTTCTCATGCGGCGGCTGACGCCTGAGACGCTCGGCGCTCTCATCGCAGCCTATGAGCACAAGATTTTCTGCCAGGGCGTCATCTGGGATGTGAATTCCTTCGATCAGTGGGGCGTGGAGCTCGGCAAGGTGCTCGCCAAGGCGATTCTGCCGAAACTCGGCCCGGTCGGCGCGCCGCAAAGCCCAGCGGCGGGTCATGACGCCTCCACCGCCGGTCAGATTGACTTGATCAATCGCTGGCGCGCCGAAGCGCAATAATCCAATAAATTCAGCGCTTTAGGTCTGTCGTAAAGCAGGCTTCAGGGGCTGCTGCGCCCGACGTTAGCGCACTGATTGCGCAAAAATGCGCGCCCAGTGCGCTTTTTTGTTGCCATCAAGGGCGCACTATGTGCACTCTATGACAGTTCAATGACAGTCTGCGTTGCGTGAATAAAGGGGCTGACCACAAAAAGAAGGAAAGTAAAATGAAAATACAAAGCATGTTAATCGGGGCGGCGATGCTTAGTGGATGCGGATCTGCAGCGCCTTTGGCGCCGTCTGCTTATGGGATCCAGCCGGGCGATTTTGAGGCCGCGGCGACGGCCTACTTTCACGAGCAGTTCACCAGGGGCGACGGGGCGCAGGTCCGTGTCGTCAGCGCGCCCTACCGCGCGCAAGGCCGCATCAATGGGATGAGCTGGTCCGGCTGGGCGACTGATGTGAAAGTGCGTGCGGAGATGCCGAACGGCCGCTCCAGCGGGTTTTTGCCCTACACCGTGTTGTTTGAGGGCGGCGAGGCCTTCGCGCTCAGCCGCGACGCCGCTTGGTTTGAGCGGGCGCCGAGCGCGCCGTCGCAGAGCTTCTCAGCGCTCTAAAGGCGAGACCCGTCGGGACGAGCCCGCCGGCCGGCGATGCGGCCGGGCGGGGCTCGTCCTCCCCTCGCGCGGACGTGGCCTTCCAGATTTCCCTGCCAGATTTCCCTGGCAGATTTCACTGGACGTCGAAGGGTCCGGCGGGGTTTGTTACAGCTCCTGCGTTTTGAGGGGGCTGGGGATGTTGGGACGAATATTGGCTTTGTTGCTGGGGGTTGCGGCGGCGATCGCCGGCTCGCAAGCGCCGAATTTTACGGCGCATTTCATGCAAAATCTGGAAGGCCGGATTGACGAGTTGCGGATGCTCGCCGGCGAAATCCGCAATGACCGCGCGTTGCTTGGCTATACGGACGCCGATGCGCGGGCGGCGTGCGCCGAAACGGCGGATCCGCTGATCAAAACCGATTGCGAGCGCAGCGAAACGATCCTTGACCGGTACGACGTGCTCGCGACGTTGCAAGCGAACCTGAAATCCGCCGATGGCTGGCGCCGGCCCTTCATCCTCGCCCGCACTGTTGCGGCGGAGAGCCCGGCGCGGGATATGGCCGAGAATGCAATGGTCGAATTCCAGCCGGCGGTCCCGGCGACGACGGAAGGCGCGGGCTACGCCGCGGGCTCCGGTGGGCTCGTCTGGGGCGTCGCGCGCCTGATCTTCGGCCTGATCGGCCTTCCGTTCCGCCGCCGGGACTACTAGGTCCGGCGACGCTCAGGCGCGCCCCTTTAATCCCGATCTTTAACGAGGCCGGCGAAGGCTGTGTGGACCGCGCCGTTGGAGGCGGCGATTGAGCCGTCCAAATGCGCCTTGCCGCCTCCCTCTATGGTCTCGACGACGCCGCCCGCCTCGCGCACCAGAACCATGCCGGCGGCGACGTCCCACGGCGCGAGGCCGCGCTCCCAGAAGCCGTCGTAACGGCCCGCCGCGACGAAGGCGAGATCGAGGGCTGCGGCCCCCCAACGGCGGACGCCCGCCGTATGCGCCATGATGCGTCGCAACTCGCCGAGAAACTGATCATGCTCGCCGCGGCCGAGGAAGGGGATGCCGGTGGCGAAGATGCTCTCGCTGAGATCGCTGCGGGCGGAGACGCGCAATCGCCTCTCGTTCATGAAGGCGCCTTGGCCCTTTTCGCCCCAGTAGAGTTCGTCCGTAATGGGATTGAAAATCACGCCTGCGTAGGGTTCCCGGTCGCGCTCCAAAGCGATGGAGATCGCAAAATGCGGAAGCCCGTGCAGGAAGTTCGTGGTCCCGTCGAGGGGATCCACGATCCAACGGTTGGAATTATCCGTCCCCTCGATCTCGCCGCCTTCCTCCAGCAGAAACCCGTATTTCGGCCGCGCTTTGCGAAGCTCCTCGACAAGTATCTCTTCGGCGCGCACGTCGGCGGCGGAGACGAAGTCGGCCGCGCCTTTGCGGGAGACCTGCAGCTGCTCCACCTCGCCAAAATCGCGCCGGAGCGAGCGGGCCGCTTTTCTGGCGGCGCCGACCATGACGGTAATGAGAGGAGAGGCGTGCGCCATGAAGGCTCCAATGCTGGGAGGCGTAGCCGGTGTGCTGCATCGCCCCGGCCGCGCCGTCAAGGGACGAGCGGCTGGGATCTCATTTGGAGCGCCGTGCGGCGCCGAAAGATCGCGTTCAGGTTGTGACGGAAGTTTCGTTTCTTGTAGATCGATATTGGGCCTCCCGATATATTGCGGTGCGTCATAGCGGAGCGCTGGGTCGCCTATCGGGCGCGCCCGCGCCAGACAGGTGGGGGACCTGATGGCCGTTCGCATCGCCTTTATGAATGTTCTGTTCGTCGCCGCCGTTTTCGCGGCTTACGTGTGGGCCGTAAGCGCTGGTCCATCGGTCGCGGCTGGCGTCGAGTGGTCCGCCGTTGCGACGGGCGCGCTGGTTGCGCTGCTCGCCTTCAACTGGCTGTGCGGCGGCTTTGTGTTTTGGAAGTTCGAGCTTGAGCCCCGGCTGCACGGTATGCGTTTTAATCCGTCACAGGACGAGCGCCATATCGCCAAGGCGCTGTCGCGCTATCCGCGGTTTTATGACACGTCCGCGGAGGGGTTTGAGTGGGTTCACGCCATTGAAGCGCGATCCGGCGAGATCATTGATGAAATCAAGGCGCTCATCGCCTCGAACCAGCTTGAGGGGCGCGATCCCTTCAGCACGGCGTATGACAACAAGGTTTTGGAACTCGGCGGATCCAACTGGAAGGCGCTGAACCTCATTTCCTACGGAGAGAAGCGCTCGAACCTCTTGCCGAAAACGCTCGAAATCCTGGGCGCGGCGCCCAGTCTTTTCAACGTCAACATCTCGCGGCTCGCGCCGCACACGGAGGTGAAGCCCCACGCGGGCGAGCTGACGGGCTACATTCGGTGCCATCTCGGCGTTGTCATCCCAGGAACCGCGCCGGAGACCGCCATTACGGTGGGCGGCGACACACGGTCTTGGGAGGAGGGCAAGGTGCTCGCCTTCTGCGACGCCCATGTGCATTCAGCCCGCAACGGCGCCGACAAGGACCGCTACGTCGTTATCTTCGATGTTATGGCCGAGGGGCTTGATTGGTACGCCAAAGACTTCTGCGCGCTGATGGTGGCGCTCAACGTCACCCAGTACTTTCTACCAGGACGCGTTAATCTCGATAAGGAGATTTGGCGGCCCGACGTTATTCTGGGCTACGCGGCGCTCGGCACGATCGGATTGCCCATGCTGACAGGGCTCTACCTTTATTTTCGGTATTTCTGTAAGGAGCGCCCGGCCTGGTTGTCGAAGCTGCGCGACGCGGGCTTCGGCTTCTACTATTAGCGGCCGCCGCAGAGCGCCTCAATCGGCGCGCTTTACGTATTCCACCGTTTCTGTGTTGACGATGATCTTCTCACCGGCGCTCACGAAGGGCGGCACCATCACCCGCGCGCCGTTTTCTAGGGTTGCGGGCTTATAGGAGGACGCGGCCGTTTGGCCCTTCACCGTTGGTTCGGTTTCGGTGATCTCAAGCGTCACCTGCTCCGGCAAGTTCACGCCGATGGGTTGTCCCTCGTGGGATTCTAGGATGATCTTCATGCCGTCCTGGAGGAAGGCCCGGCGCTCGCCGATGAACTCGACCGGGATTGAAACCTGCTCGTAGCTTTCGTCATCCATGAACACCAGCATGTCGCCTTCCTGGTAAAGGAAGGTATGGTCCTTCTGCTCCAGCCGCACGCGCTCCACCGTCTCTGAGGCGCGGAAGCGCTCATTCAGCTTGGAGCCGTCCAGCAGGTTCTTCAGCTCCACCTGATTGTAAGCCGGGCCCTTGCCGGGTTTGACGGCGTTGGTCTTCACCGCGGCCCACAGCTGGTCCTTGTGCTGAATGACGTTGCCCGGTCGAATTTCATTGCCGTTGATTTTCATGGCCAGCGCTTTCCTTGTGCGTGTCGGTCAGTCCGCCAGGCTTTCCATGTCGGCGTCTGAGATGTCGAAATTGGCGTAGACGTTTTGCACGTCGTCATTGTCGTCGAGGGCGTCGAGCAGTTTCAGCATGACGCGGGCCTGGTCGCCTTCCACCGGCACCGTGTTCTGCGGGCGCCAGATAAGCTTTGCGGCGCGGGGCTCGCCAAAGCTTTTCTCCAGCGCGGCGGCAACGTCGCTGAGATCGGAGGCGGCCGTGTAGATTTCGTGCCCGTCCTCGCTGGAGGCGACGTCCTCGGCGCCGGCCTCGATCGCGCCTTCGAGCACGGCCTCTTCATCGCCGATTTCGGCGGCGTATTCGATCGCGCCGACTTGGTCGAACCCGAAAGAGACCGAGCCCGTCTCTCCAAGGTTGCCGCCGTTCTTGGAGAAGGTGGAGCGCACGTCCGAGGCGGTGCGGTTGCGGTTGTCGGTGAGCGCTTCGACAATGACGCCGACGCCTCCGGGCCCGAACCCCTCATAGCGGATTTCCTCATAGGTTTCCGCGTCGCCCGCCTGGCTCTTCTTAATCGCCCGCTCGATATTGTCTTTGGGCATGGATTGGGCTTTGGCCGCTTGCACGGCGAGGCGCAGACGCGGGTTCATCTCCGGGTCCGGCGTTCCCATCTTCGCCGCCACCGTGATTTCCTTGGACAGCTTAGAGAACAGCTTGGAGCGCTTTGCGTCCTGGCGCCCCTTGCGGTGTTGAATATTCGCCCATTTGGAATGGCCGGCCATGGCGCCCTCCCGTTCACTCTGCGGTCTCTATCGACGGTCGATCGTATGTAACGGGAGAGCGAAGGGGTATCAAGAAAGGTTATCCTAAGTTACTAAAGTTACGGTGCTCAAAGATAACCTTAGTAATTTAGGATAACCTCTTTCGATATGGACCCTGTCCGCAATCCCTTCGTTCCTGGGGCGGGCACGCCGCCGCCGGCTTTCATGGGCCGGGACGAGGTGCTCGAACGGGCGCGCGTGGCGCTCGGCCGCGCTCAGCTTGGCCGCTCTGCAAAAAGCCAACTTCTAGTCGGGCTGCGCGGCGTTGGCAAAACCGTTCTGCTTAATCGGATACAGGAGCTCGCCGAGGCGGACGGGTTTTCCACCCTCTTCATCGAAGCCCCGGAGAACAAATCGCTTCCCGCTCTCCTGGTTCCGCAGCTCAGGCGTATGCTGCTCGCGCTCGACCGCGCCGAGAACGTCAATGAAAAGGTCAAGCGGGCGCTTCGCGTTCTCAAATCCTTCGTCAGCGGCGTCAGGCTGAAAGTCGATGAAATTGAACTCGGTCTGGAGATCGAGGCCGAGCGCGGGGCCGCTGATAGCGGCGATCTGGAAGCCGATCTGCCGGAGGTCTTCACGTCGCTTGGGGAGGCGGCGCAGGCGCGTGGACGCGCTGTCGCGCTCATCGTCGATGAAATGCAGTACCTCAGCGAGCTCGAGCTGAGCGCGCTGATCATGGCGATCCATCGCTCCGCCCAGAAGCAATTGCCGATCGTCTTGTTTGGCGCGGGGCTGCCCCAACTGGTGGCCCTGTCGGGCAAATCAAAATCGTATGCGGAGCGTCTCTTCGACTTCCCAAGCATCGACGCGCTCGGCGTTGCGGATGCGAAGGCGGCCCTCCAGACGCCCGTTGAGCGTGAAGGTTTCGCCTTCACGGATGAGGCGCTTATGGAGATCTACGGCAGTACGGAAGGTTATCCGTATTTTTTGCAAGAGTGGGGGTACCACTCCTGGAATCTCGCCGCGGGGTCGCCGATTGACGGGGCGCTGGCGAAACGCGCCGCTGAGGTCGCCATCCGCAATCTCGACGAGAGTTTTTTCCGGGTTCGGCTGGATCGCCTGACGCCCCGCGAGAAGCATTATCTGCGAGGGATGGCCGAGCTTGGCAAAGGACCGCACCGGTCTGGGGACATCGCAGAGATGCTTGGCGTTCAAGCGAAAAGCGTCGCGCCGCTCAGAAGCGGGCTCATCAAAAAAGGGATGATCTTTAGCCCCGCCCATGGCGACACCGCTTTCACCGTGCCGCTGTTCGATGAGTTTATGAAGCGGACGATGCCGACGCTTGATCGATAGGCCGTTCAGGTCTCTGGCGCTGTTTCGCGCAAGGCGCCGCCGAGGCGGATGGGGTCGACGGTGACGGCGAGGCCGGTGGCGTCGTCGGTTTCGACGATAAGACCGGAGAGCGTTCCGGGCCCGTCGGCCGGGGTCATGCGGGCCGACGGCATCTTGGTGACGAAACGCTGCAGCGGCTCCTCCTTGTCCATGCCGATGATTGAATCGTAAGCGCCGCACATGCCGGCGTCGGTCTGGTAGGCCGTACCCCGGGGGAGAATTTGGTCGTCCGCCGTCGGGATATGGGTGTGCGTGCCGACGACGATGCTGGCCCGCCCATCCAGGAAATGGCCGAGGCCCGCCTTCTCAGACGTCGCCTCGCCATGGACGTCGATAAGCGCGGCGTCGACCACCTCTCCCAGCGGCGCGGCGATGATTTCGCGGTCGACGGCCGCGAAAGGGTCGTCGACCGGCGCGCCCATATAGCGTTGGCACATGACGTTGACGACAAGCACGGAGCGCCCGGCGCCGTCTTGGAACACGCCGGAGCCGCGGCCTGGATTGGAGGCCGGATAGTTGATGGGCCGCAACAAGCGCTCCTCACGCTCATAGTAGGTGAGGGACTCGCGCTGATCGTAGGCGTGGTTGCCGGTGGTGAGGACATCTGCGCCCGCGTCAAACAGCTCCCCGGCGATGCGCTCGGTGACGCCAAACCCGCCGGCGGCGTTCTCCGCATTCACAACGACGAAGTCGAGGCGCTGGGCGTCCCGCACCTTCGGCAAGCGCTCCAAAACGACCTTGCGGCCTGAGCGGCCCATGACGTCGCCGAAAAACCCGATGCGCATGGGCGCCCTTTCGCTATTCCTTCAGGGAGTGCGTTACCGGCAGGATATGAGGCCGCGTTCGGTCGCAATCCAGTCCAGGCGCTGGTCATGGGGCTCGCTCGGAACGGCGTCAACCTCCTGGGCGGCGTAGGCGAGCCCGACAAGCATCGGCGCACGCCTCTCGCGGAGCGCAGCAATCGTGCGGTCATAGTCGCCGCCGCCTTGGCCGAGCCGGCCGCCGCGCCGATCGAAGGCGAGCAGGGGTGCGAGGATCAGATCTGGGACGACCGCCGGCGCGTCGGCGCGCGGTTGCCGCAGCCCAAACGGGCCATCCTCCAAAGTGTCTTCGGAGCCGTCGAACAACCGAAAGCTCATGCGCCGCTCCGCCGACAGCTCTAGACGCGGCAACAGGATTGTCGCGCCGATCTCCATGAGGGCGGCGAGGACTGGCCGCGCGTCGAATTCCGACTTAGCAGGCCAATACCCGGCGACGCGGCAGGCGAGGGGGCGGGGCGGACGCTCCATCAGCCGGCGCGCGGCGGCCTGCGGCGCGTCGGGCGGCGATG
>JBCDJH010000018.1:0-12871 GCA_038747965.1 Pseudomonadota bacterium | reverse complement strand
TTGCAATTTCAATGCAATACAGCCACAGCCTCCCCAAGCGCGCGGCCTTGGCACCCCAACATCGCCTTTGGCTTCGCACTTCGCAGTTGTAGTACTTGATTTTTGGCGTCAGCGCAGCATCAAAAACGCCATGCGCTCGACCCGATCGTCAGCCGGGCCGCCGGCGCGCAGGACGGAGCCTTTATGATGACGGTATTGGTCACCGGCGCTGCTGGCTTTGTGGGCTTTCACACCATCAACGCGCTTATTGATCGCGGCGACCCAGTTATCGGCGTCGACAACTTAAACAGCTACTACGCGCCGTCGCTGAAGCAGGCGCGCCTCGATTCACTGTCCGAGCGCGACGGTTTTGACTTTATTCACCTGGACATCGCCGACCACGAGGGCCTGAAAAAGACGTTGGACGGCCGCGGCGTCGATCGGATTATCCACCTCGCGGCCCAGGCGGGCGTGCGCTATTCGCTGGAGAATCCGTTCGCCTACGCGGCCGCCAACCTGGTTGGCCATCTTTCCATGTTGGAGCTGTGCCGGGCGCTCAAACCCGTCCATATGGTCTATGCGTCGTCGAGTTCGGTTTACGGTGGGAACGTGAAGATCCCCTTCGCCGAAACCGACATGACGGACGATCCCGCGTCCCTCTATGGGGCGACAAAAAAAGCCGACGAGTTGATGAGCCGGTCTTACGCGCACCTCTACGGCCTGCCGTTGACAGGTTTGCGCTTCTTTACAGTCTATGGGCCGTGGGGCCGCCCCGACATGGCGTATTGGATTTTCACCAAAGCGATTTTGGAAGGCTCGCCCATCCGTCTCTTCAATGAGGGCAAGATGGGCCGGGATTTTACGTATATTGACGACTGCGTCGCGGGCGTGCTTGCGGCCCTTGACCGCCCGCCAGCCTCGGCGACGCCGCCCCACCGCGTCTACAATCTCGGAAACAATCATCCAGAGGAACTCCTCAGCCTTGTGACCATTTTGGAGACGGCCCTCGGCAAGGAAGCGGAGAAAATTCTAGAACCGATGCAACCCGGGGACGTTGAGCGCACCTGGGCGGACCCAACGCGCGCTCAAGCGGAACTGGGATTCGCCGCCTCCACATCCCTGGAAACCGGATTGAACCGGTTCGTCGAGTGGTACCGCGCCCATGGGCCGTTCGACGGTTAAGCGCAAGCCCGCGGGGCGAGGGACGCCCGCAGAAGCGCGTGGCGCCGACGCGGCGGACGCACCGCTGCCGACGCCCCGCGAAAAGGCGCCGATCGCCGCAGCGGGATCGTCTTTCGATCAAGCGAACTCAGCCTCGCGCGCGGCGCTGGCCGCCCCTATCGACACGCCCTCCGCGCCCAAGCCAGGCGGTCCCGCCACGATCGCGCCCGGCCGGGTGGGCGTTGCGGCGCTGCAGGCGAGCTTTTGGCTGTTTTTGTTCTTGCTTGCGTGGTCGCCGCTGCCTCTCGCCTCCAATCGGCCGTGGTCGTGGAGCCTGTTGACGCTGCTCACCGGAGCCGCCCTCGCGCTGTGGGCGTTAAGCTTCATGCTGCGCGGCGTCTCAGCCGCGGCGCCCCTCAAGGGCGCTCGGTTTCCGATCGCCGCGATGACGCTTGTTGCTCTTTGGGCGGTGATCCAGTGGGCGCCGATGCCCATACCGGCGCTGCAACATCCGATTTGGGGCGCGGCCGCCAACGCTGGCGAGCTGGCCGTCTCTGGCCGAATCACCGTCAGCCCTTACGCGACCTCGACGGCGATTTCGCATCTGGCCACCTATTGCAGCGCCTTTTGGTTGGCGTTTCAGTTCGCCCAGGATCGCCGCCGGGCGCGGCTGATCTTGAAAGCGACCGCCCTGATCGGCCTCGCTTACGCCGGCTACGGACTGTTCACAGAATTCAGCGGGTCTCAGAAAATCCTGTTTCTCGACAAGACGGCGTATTTGGACAGCCTCACCAGCACTTTCATCAACCGGAATTCCTATGCGACCTACGCCGCCTTCGGCCTCATCGCTTCGGTGGGGGTTTTGATTGCGGGCTTTCGGGCCGCCGCGCGCGAGCGGCGCGGATGGCGCGGCCGCGCGGCGCGGTTGATTGAGGCGGGCTCAGGGCGGCTTGCGGTTTTCGCCGTCGCCGCGGCCGGCTGCGCGAGCGCGTTGCTTCTCACCGATTCGCGAGCTGGCGTCGCCAGCGCCGCAGTTGGGCTGGCGACTCTCCTCGGCCTTATGTTCGCCCCGAACCGCTCCCAGCGCTTGGCGAGTTTGGCGGTTTTTGGCGGAGCCGCCATCCTCGGCGCGGGACTTCTCGCCCTCAGCGGCGGCGACACCCTGAGCCGCGCTGACGCGACCGCTGAAGACTTCTCCACCCGCCTCGCCGTCTATCAGACGGTCTGGCAAATGATTCGCGACGCGCCGCTGCTTGGCGTCGGCTATGGCGCTTTCGCCGACGCATTCCCCGCCTACCGGGACGGCTATGCAGGGTATCTCTTCATCTTTGACAAGGCGCACAACACCTACCTGCAAGCGATTGTCGAACTCGGCTGGCCCGCCAGCTTGCTCCTGTTCGCCGCCCTCGGCTGGATCGGCGTTCTTTGCGCCCGCGGGGCTATCAAGCGGCGCCGCGACAGCATCTATAGCGCGGTCGCTGCCGCCGTCTTCGCCACCGCCGCGGTCCACTCCCTGGTTGATTTCAGCCTGCAGATTCCCGCGGTCGCCTTCGCCTACGCGGCGCTGCTGGGCCTCGGCCTCGCCCAAGCCGCGCCGCGCCCCGAGGACGCCGCGCCCAGGAAGCGCAAGCGCCGACGGCGAAAACGGCGCGCGGCCTAAGGCCCCGCCGTACCCCGCAACTCCATCGCCGCGGCGGCAAGCTCCGCTTTGAGGCGATGTTGGCGCTCAATGGCGTCCTCAAGCGTGATGGTGAGGCGGTCCGCGCCGGCGCCGGACAAGCGCCGTCGCAGCCGCATCCAGCGGGACCGCCGCAGCGCGTTGAGTTGGGCGATGGTGCCCATCACCTCCGTTCGCGCGGCCTCGATCGCCGCCAGGGCGGCGCGCTCTTGCATTGATGAAAGACCTTCGGCCATGTCACTCCTTCCCCTCGCAGCGCGTACGCTAATACATCCTGCGCGCCTTCCGCGCTCAAGGGCCCGCTCATTCGAACAGTCGCCGCGGACTATTGTTTCAACGCGCAGGCCGCAGCATGCGGAGAAACATTCCGTAATCAACACTTCGTCGTCTCCCGCTTCAAGCGGGGCGGGCTTTCTCACAAACGGACTTATCGTCGTCACGTTTAGCGTTTGTTCGCATCGTATCGCTCGTTCCGGCGGCCGGCCGCGCCCGGGTCATATCTTTCGGTCATCGGCAAGCAAATGCTCTATGATGTGGGCGGCGGGACTGTGGGTAAAAGAACATGAACTTGCATAAGTGGATTATCTCGGGCGTCGGTCGCTCAGGCACGACGTTTCTCTATGGCGCTCTTCAGGCCTTGGCGGAACGTATGGGGCTCGGCGCACATACAGTTTACGAGCCGTATCTTTGGGGCCCGCGCGTGTGGAACCGCAAACCCGCGGAGATTGCGCCGCGCTTTGCATCCACATCAGCGCTTCATCTAAAAGGGATTTACACGCATCTCGAAACGCCTCTGTTTTGCAGTCAAAGAACAAGGCTGCATGATAGTTTCTTAGCAGACGTTCTGCTTCCGAACCGGCATGCGCTCGTTAAGGTGATCCGCGCCGCGGGGCGACTCGATCTCTTTCTCGAACACGACCCCGGGATCAAGATCGTTCACCTCATTCGAAATCCGCTGGACGTGGTGAATTCGGCGGCCGCGATGTTCTCCTTTTTTGGCGGAGAAGTTCACCCGACGGACGAGACGCGTTTCGCACGCTCCGTCGCCGAACGGTTCCCGGAGACCGCGGCGGTCTCCTTGGACAGCGAGGCCAGCGCCTCGTTTGAATGGTGGCGGCGGATGAACGACGCCGCAATCGACACGGCGAAACGGAAGCCGCGCCGCGTTCTGTTGGTGCCACACGAGGCGCTCGCGGCGGACAGGCAGGCGACTTTCCTTGAGATCGTTCGCTTTCTAGGCGCTGATGGCGGCCTCGCCGCGTCGATCGACCTTAAGGCGCAAGTGGGCCCTGTTTCCCAATCCATCAATCTCCACCGGGACGACATAGCGCTCCTGCGCCCGCATCTCAGCGAGTATTTGAGCGAAGTCGAGACGCTTGCGCCCGCGTCTCTTCCGTTCGACCGAGCGGAGGCCGAGCGCAGCATTGAAAAGCGCTACATCGGTCCGTTGCAAGACGGAGAGTTCGTGCGGCCGGTCGAGCCCACGCGGATTTCCATAGACTTGCGTGAAGAAATCTTGAGGCTGAGATATCTTGTTCACGACCTGCGCAACGAAGTCACAGCGCTCAAACAGAGCCGACGCGACATGCAAGCAGACTATGACGCTGCGCTGGCGCGGAAAGACGACGTTATACAGTCTTTGCACAATCAGTATGGGGCGCTCGAATCGGAACGCACCGGTTATGCCGTTCACCACGCGGCTAAAGTCGCCGAACGGGCCCGAGACGTGCGGGACGCCGCCCATGATCTGTCGCGCAGCCGCGCCCTAAAGGTCGCAGGCCCCGCTTTCCGAGCGTTGCGCCGACAGGTAGGGGTTGTTCAAGCGCATGCGCAGGTGATGTCGGACTCGCTCGACGTCACATGCGTCATCACCAACTACGAGGGAGCGGGAACGATCGCCAACGCTGTTCTGTCCGCTGTCGGACAATCGCGGCCGCTCAAGAAGATTCTCGTGGTCGATGATGGCTCATCGGACGGGTCTGCTGACGTGATAAGGGCGCTCGAAAACGAGCACCCCGCCGTGGAAGCGGTTATCCGCGAAAAAACGCTTGGCGTCGCCGTTAACCGGCATCTCGCCTTGCTCTCCGCAGAGACCGCTATCGTCACCCATTTCGATGGGGACGACACGATAACGCCCGGAAAAGTGGAAGCTGAAGTAGCGGCTCTGGGAGGGCGGCTCGATCGGGTGGCGTACAGCGACTACATCGTTCGCAGGACGGACGGCGTGGAGAAAGCGGACTTAAGCGCGTTCGCCGGACTTACAACGCCGGCGGAGCGTATCAACCATGTGCTGCTACGCCGGAGCGCCTTTCCCCGCGACATGACCTTGAGCAAAGCGCTCTACACAAAGGCGGGCGGCTACGATCCCGCCGCGCGGATGTATGAGGATTGGACGTTCAAGATGCAGCTGGCGCGTGACGCAGACGATTGGGTGCGGGCGGGCGGCACAGGCCTTATCCACAATAGCTTCAGTGATGACGCTACTGTCTCCGCGCCCGAGGCTCATTGGTATTGGCGGGCCTATGCAGTCGCGCAAAACTATGACTGGCTGACAGACTGGACGTCTACAGACGACCTCATCTCAGTCGTATCTGGTTTGTCCGTTTTCATCGAAGCGGCGTCGCAGAAAGCGGCCTATGAAAGCGCTGTGGGCCGAGCAGCCGCGGCGCGGACGCCGATCGACATCATCGGCCGCGCGCTGGCCCCGCTCGCCCGGCGCAAGCGCGACGTCACGGCGGTTGTTGGGGCTACTGACGAAATTATCAATTTCACGACCAGGATTGAAGAGCAGTTGAGCGCGTCGTGACTGGCGCTGTCGACGGGGCCACGCACCATATGGCGAGCGCCGCCCTCAGCGACGTAGACCGGATTGCGCTTCGCCAAAAGTGGCGATCCCGACAGGATTCGAACCTGTGACCTCTAGCTTCGGAGGCTAGCGCTCTATCCAACTGAGCTACGGGACCGGGCGGCGGCGCACGCGACCGCGCTGACATGCCCCAGGGTGGCTTACCTTTTCAAGGGAATTCGAACGCTGGTCGCCGCTGAGCTTGCCTCACCTGCGCCTCAGGGGGCGCTCAACACAGCCGCCGCTTATGCGTAATCCGGCCAGGGAGCCTTGAAAACCGGCGCGACGATGTACAACGCAGCGCCGGTGAAGATGTAGCGCGCCATCTGCAAATCCGCATCGGCCGGAATGGAGGCGCCGCGGTAATCAACGCTGTCAAGCGCCCGCTGGAGCTCTTGCGGGTAGGCCCGGTCCATGGCCCCGAGCAGCACCCGCGCTTTCTCGCCAGCGATCAAATCGCGAAAATCGGCCGTAAAGAGCGCCCGCAGGTAGGGGCGAAACTCCGCCCAAACGAATTCAGTCGAGGACGTATCGTCAAACCGCGTCGCGGCCTCGTCAAACACATGTCGCGGCAACCCCTGCCCGTACCGGACGGCGACATAGTCGACGAAGCGCCGCGCGCCGCGGCCGAGGCGCTCAAAGAACGTGCTGAACTGCTCGCCTATGCCCATGTCGCCCCACTTTAAAGCCCAGCGCACGGCTGGGCCGGCGCCAAACCATCCCCAGCTCGCCGCGCGCCGCCGCCCTTACCTTACCACGGCGATGCGGAATGTCGCCCGCGCCAGGCGCCCCCCACAGCGGGTTGATGGCGGGCCAGTGCGCCAGTATGCCTGCGCCCTCGGGCGTTTCAACGGACGGCATCAAAGGCGTTACATGACCATTCATCTCCACAAGGGCGATTTGCCAGACGGCGTGTCTTGGCCCTCCGAAATCGCAGTCGACAGCGAAACAATGGGGCTGATCCATCGCCGAGATCGGCTTTGCGTGGTGCAGCTGTCCGCCGGCGACGGGGACGCCCATCTGGTGCAGCTGGAGCCGGCGGAAGGCGAGGCGAAGCTGGCGCGTGCGCCGGTTTTGCGGGCGCTCTTAAGCGATCCCAAGACGCTGAAAATCTTTCATTTTGCGCGGTTCGACATCGCCGCCCTGAAGGCGCATCTCGGCGTCGCATGCGCGCCGGTGTTTTGCACGAAGATCGCGTCGAAGCTCGCCCGCACCTATACCGACCGCCATGGCCTTAAGGATGTCGCGCGCGAGCTGCTGGGCGTAGAGCTATCAAAGCAGCAACAGAGTTCCGACTGGGGCGCGGCGGAGTTGACGGACGCGCAGCTCGACTACGCGGCCGCCGACGTTCTTTACCTCCATGGCATCAAGGAGAGACTGTCGGATATGCTCGCGCGCGAAGGCCGCACCGAGCTCGCGGCGGCGTGTTTTGAGTTTCTGCCCACCCGCGCGCATCTTGACCTTGCGGGCTGGAGCGAGGTGGACATCTTCGACCACGCTTGAGGCGACGTTGACGCCCCGGCAACGGGGCATCACTCTCCGCTAACGCCCCGCGCCATCGCGGCGCAAGCAATGAGGAAAAACGACACCTATGACCGCCGCCGCCCAGGAGGACACGCGGCGCGACGCTTCGGCGGCCTTTGACAATTGGGGCGCCCGGCGGCGCGCCACCCAGGCCGAAGCGGCGGCCCATACGCGCCGCGTGCGACGGCTGCGCCTGATATTGCCGGCGATCGCCATTCTCCTGGTCGTAGGATTTGTAGGCGTCGCCACGATCCGCAGCGTCGATAAGTCCTTCCTTTTGAGGTTTGCAGGCCTGACGCGCGACGGCGAAGGCCTGAAAATGGTGAACCCCAGCATCTCGGGGCTCGATGCGGACGGCCAGGCGTTCCTGGTCACCGCCGACGCCGCCGAACAGGATGAAGTGCGCAACGACCGGGTCGATTTGGTGCGCCCCCTCGCCCAGGCCGCCATCGACACGCCGCGCCAGGCCACGATTTCGTCGCAGACAGGCGTTTTCTTTAGCGAGGAGAAAGTGCTGAACATGGAAGGCGACGTCGTCATGCTCTATGGCGGCGATTACGTCTTTCGAACCGAGCGGGCGTCCATGGCGTTTGACGATAAACGGGTTTTCGGGGACGCGCCGATCGAAGGCGAAGGCCCGATCGGCTCGCTCAGCGCCAACCGGTTTGACGCCTTCGAGGATGGGGGACGTCTTGTGTTCGAGGGCGACGTAAGACTGTCCGTCAAAGCCGGCGCTCTGCGAAATGAGCCGAGCGGGCGCCCCATAGAAGTCGAGGGCGAGGGCGACGAGGATAGCGGCGCGGACTAGGTGGGATGGGCTGAGACAATGGCGAAACGATTTGTGATTGGGTGTGTGGCGCGGCAAGCGTGGCGGGCTTTAGCCGCGATGGGGGCGACCCTGCTTTGGGCGACCGCAGCCCTGGCGCAGTTCCAGAACGCCGACGCGCCGATTGACGTGACGGCCGACCAACTGGAAATCCTTCAGGAGGATCGCAAAGCGGTGTTTCGGGGCCGCGTCGTCGCCGTCCAAGAAGGGGCGCGCCTCACCGCCGACGAAGTGACGCTGATGTTCGCCGCCAGCGAGACGCCCGGCGGCGAAGCGGCTGCAAGCGACAGCAACGGCGACTGGGGCGAGCTGTCGCGCATGCTGGCGGCCGGCGCCGTTACCTACACGACGGCGTCAGAGGCGGCCGTCGGGGACAACGCGGTCTATGACGCCCAAACCGAAACGCTGACCCTGACCGGCGAAGTCACCGTGCGCCGGGGCCGCGATGTGTTGCGCGGCGCGCGGCTGGTGGTGAACGTCGCCACGGGCGAGAGCGTGATGGAAAGCGGCGGCGACGGGCGGGTGCGCGGCCTCTTCCATTTGCAATCGAAAACGCCGGACGCGCCAGGCGGCGAGGGATGAGTTTGCACACCGCCGCCCACCATCCCGTAGCCGCGCAAAACGTCGCGGCGCTCAAACAAGGAGCGAAAAGCGCGTGGCCTCTGTAACCAACGGGCAAGAGCGCCCGACCCCGCGCATTGTCGATGCGCCGGCGGGGCTTGTCGTCAATCGGATCGGCAAATCCTTCAAAGGCCGGCCTGTCGTACGCGGCGTATCGCTATCGGTTAAGCGCGGAGAGGTCGTCGGCCTTCTCGGCCCGAATGGAGCGGGCAAGACCACCTGCTTTTACATGATCACCGGATTGCTCCCGGTCGATTACGGCACCATTGAGTTGGACGATCACGACGTCACGCGGCTGCCGATGTATCAGCGCGCCCGGCTCGGCGTCGGCTACCTACCGCAGGAAGCGTCTATTTTCCGTGGGCTGACGGTTGAACAAAACCTGCGCGCTGTCATTGAACTGATCGAACCGGACCGCGCCCGCCAGGACCAAGCCATCGATGATCTGATGGCGGAGTTTCAGGTCGGGCACCTGCGCGGATCGCCCGCGATCGCGCTGTCCGGCGGCGAACGGCGACGGGTGGAGATCGCCCGCGCGCTCGCCACCCATCCGTCCTTCATGCTGCTGGACGAGCCTTTCGCCGGCATCGACCCGCTGGCGATTTCCGACATCCGCGAACTCGTCGGCCATTTGAAGGATCGCGGCCTCGGCGTGCTTATCACCGACCACAATGTCCGCGAGACGCTCGACATCATCGATCGCGCCTTAATCATTCATGAAGGCGAAGTGCTTATTGAAGGGACGCCCGACGAAATCGTCGGCGATCAGGACGTGCGACGCGTTTACCTGGGCGAAGGGTTCCAACTCTAACCACGCGCCGCCCCGCGCCCGTCCTGAAGCGAAGGCTGAGGGAACGGAGCGCAAGTATGGCGTTGGCGCCGAGATTGGAGCTGAAGCAAGGCCAAAGCCTTGTGATGACGCCTCAACTGCAGCAAGCGATCAAGCTGCTGCAGCTGTCGAATCTTGAGCTCACCGCGTACATCGAAGAAGAGCTCGAAAAGAACCCGCTTCTGGAGCGTGACGAACGCGCCGACGCGCCGGCCGCTGAAGCGGGCGCCGACGCGGAAACGCCGCGGGCCGAACAGGCCGGCGGCGACGAAAGCGAACTGCGCCTATCCGAAGACGCCCCCGCTTCCGACGCCGAAGCCGTGCTCGACACCGACTATGAGACGCTTTACGCGGACGCCTCCAAAGCCGAAATCCAGGCTGAGGGCGCGGCGGCTGGCTCCGACATCGACTGGTCCCGCAGCGGCCCCGGCGGCTCCTTCGATGGCGACGGTCTCGATGGGGACGCCAACCTCACCGCTATGCTCACCTTGAAAGATCATCTCACGGAACAACTCCAAGTCGCTCAACTGTCGCCGCAGCGCCGCATCATCGCGGCCTTCCTGGTGGATATGGTGGATGAGGCGGGCTACCTGCGGGGCGATCTCGAAAGTGTCGCCGACCGCCTAGGGGCGGAGCTTGGCGAGGTCGCGGCGACCCTTGCGCGCCTACAGACGTTCGATCCCGTTGGCGTCTTCGCCCGCGACTTGAAAGAGTGCCTTCGGTTGCAGCTCAAGGATCGCAACCGCCTCGACCCCGCCATGGACGCTTTCATCGAGAACCTCGAGCTTTTGGCGAAACATGATCTCGCCGGCCTGAAGCGCGCCTGCCACGCGGACCAGGACGATCTCGCGGAAATGATCGCCGACGTGAAATCGTTGAACCCGAAGCCGGGGCTCGCCTTTGGATCGCAGGTGATCCAGCCGGTGGTGCCGGACGTCTTCGTGCGCCCCGCCCCGGACGGCGGTTGGAAAATCGAGCTGAACAACGAGACCATGCCGAAAGTGCTGGTGAACACCCAGTATCTGGCGCAGGTCTCCGGCCGCGACGGCGCCGAGACGAAAACCTATCTCTCCGAGTGCATGACCAACGCCAACTGGCTCGTCAAAAGCCTGGACCAGCGCGCCCGCACGATCCTCAAAGTCTCTAGCGAGATCATTCGCCAGCAGGACGGTTTTCTGGTTCACGGCATCCAACATCTGCGCCCCCTCAATCTGAAGACCGTGGCGGAAGCCATCTCCATGCATGAATCGACGGTGAGCCGCGTCACCGCCAACAAATACATGTCGACGCCCCGGGGGGTGTTTGAGCTGAAATACTTCTTCACATCGGCCATCGCCTCGACCAACGGGGCGAGCGCCCATTCCGCCGAGGCGGTGCGCCACCGCATTCGCACCCTCATTGACGAGGAGTCGCCGGCCGAGGTGCTGTCCGACGATAGGATCGTTGAGATTCTGCGGCAAAGCGGGGTCGATATCGCCCGCCGCACCGTCGCGAAGTACCGCGAGGCGTTGCGCATCCCCTCCTCCGTTCAGCGGCGGCGGCAGAAGAAACAAAGCGCCTAGCCGACCTCGGCGGGCGGCGATAGGCTGACGCCTCGCGAGTCCTATCGCCAAGCCCGGCCCCGAAGCGTCGCGGCGACGCGATCCCACCCCCGCGCCTCGCCTGGCCGAGGCGCCTCGAATGCGCCGGAGAGCCCATGCAAATCCAAGTCAGCGGCAAAGACATTGATCTCGGCGACGCGCTGCAAACGCATGTCGACGATCGAATGAATGGGGCGATCCACAAATATTTCGGGCGCGACGCCGAGGGGACCGTCACATTTAGCCGCGAGGGCCACGGCTATCGGTGCGACTGCACCGTGCATTTGTCGTCCGGCATCGTGCTGAAGTCGCAAGGCGACGCGGGCGACGTCTATGGCTGCTTCGAGGACGCGGCCGCCAAGATGGAAAAGCGGGTGCGCCGCTATAAGCGCCGCCTGAAGGACCATCACGCCAAACAAAAGGCGGCGGAAGCCCTGGAGACGGCGGACGCCTACATCCTCGCCCCGCTGGAGGACGAAACCGAAGCGCCGGAGCCCGATGAGGCGGCGAATGACGCGCTGGACGACGCGCAGCCCGTCGTGATCGCCGAAACTAAGGCCGAGGTGCGCACCATGACCGTCGGTATGGCCGTCATGCAGCTAGACCTTGCGGAAGCGCCCGCGATGGTGTTCAAGAACGCAGCCCACGGTCGGCTCAACGTTGTCTACAAGCGTTTTGACGGAAATGTCGGGTGGATTGATCCGCAATCCTGAAGCTGTCGCGCGTCCCGCGCGGCGCCGCCGCATAAACCGATTGAAACGCCCTTTGCGCCGCTCGCGCGCGAACGACAGACCGACTCGCCGCGACGCGGCAGGGCGCATCAGGGGGCCGTATCGCCCCAAATGGAACGCATAAATGCAACTTGCTGAATTCTTGACGCCCGCCGCGGTCATTCCCCATTTGAAAGCGACCACCAAGAAGCAGGCGCTCCAATGCCTCGCCTGCTACGCCTCAGACGTCATAGGGGCGCCCGAAGACACCATCCTGAGCTGTTTGCTGGAACGGGAACGGCTGGGCTCAACCGGCGTCGGCGGCGGCGTCGCGATCCCGCATGGCAAACTGGAGGGTGTTGAGGGGCTTGTCGGCGTGTTGGGCCGGCTCGATCAGCCGATCGACTTTGAAGCCGTCGACGATAAGCCCGTGGACGTGTTTTTTATGCTTCTCGCCCCGCCAAGCGCGGGCGCTGATCACCTAAAGGCGCTGGCGTGCGTCTCGCGGCTGCTGCGGGATGAAACCGTCGTCAACAGTTTGCGGGGCGCCGATTCAGCGGCGGCGCTTTACGCCATCGCGACGGCGAAGCCCGAGCCCACGGCGGCTTAAGCCCCCGCCGACATGTCTTCAGAGCAGTGTTTGAAGGGAAAGGCGACGCCGCGTTTACGCGTCGCCGTCTTGCCGCACGAAGGTGACGGCGAACATCACATCGCCGTCAAACAGATCTTTCGGAGCGTCCATGCCTTCGATGATCTGCACCCGGCGCGGCAGGATTGACCCCTCAAGGCGGTAGCCTTTCTGAGCCATTTTCCCGCGATGGAATTCAAGGGCGGCGGCGGAAAACTCTTTCGCCAGAATGGTGACGCGATCGGGTTCTTCGGACATGGGGCCGCTCCGTTGGTTTCCTAAAGGCTTCTCTCGCCAGCGATATGGGAGACAGCCACGCTTTTCAACCGTGTAGTTCGAAGCTTATCGCGGCAAAGGTTGCTCATCGGTTTTGAAGCGCCCCAGACGCCCTCAAAACGACCTTGAAGGCACCAGTTGCAAGATACCACTCGTGCTAAGTATCGCCGCCCCAGCTATATGGAAATAAAGCATCATGTTTCCGGCAAAATCA
>JBCDJH010000017.1:0-13019 GCA_038747965.1 Pseudomonadota bacterium | reverse complement strand
TATCTGATAAAATCTCGTCGATCGTCCCATCACCGCCATCCAACTGAACGATACTATTTACAACGTGTACGTTCTTATACTCTGAATAGTTTTCTACAGCTTTTCTACATTTACCTTCATTGCCTTCGATCAACACACCGCTCCACTCAAACTCCCTAATAAGCCGACACGTGTTGGACAGCGTAACACCATCCCAAGCACCGAATTCAACACACCATTTGTTTTCGACGCCAATTATACCAAAAAGCTTCTCTAGAATGCCGTCTTCACCATTTTGGGAGTAGACGTCGCGAGCGGCCGCATGCAAAAAGCAGCTTTCAGGTTTGGTGCGATCGAGATCAATTACGCGAAGTATGGGCATCCAATTAGCTTTCGCAGATTAAACATGCAGATATCTTACATATGCGGACTTTCGTATCAATGCGCCGACTCTCATTCGCAATTGTGCGGCATTCGTAACTGAGCGCGAATTGGGAACGAGCCACGATCGGGTTTCAAACGTCTGGCGCTAACGCTGGGCATTCCTATGTATTTGAGCAATCGGGCTTTCAGTATGAATGCAGAGCGGACGAGTTGATCCCACTTCATGGCTTCAGACATCAAGAGACGATAAGTCGTATGGTCTATGGTCTTCTCCCTTTCTTCCTCTCAAGGTGGCTGCGTTCAAGGGGGGCGGGTCCATTTCTGACTTCATGAGAAACGGCGCCCCACAAAACCCTAAAAATCACCACATTCATCATACTACTGAGCGCACTCACCATTCCGAATTTTATCTTGAAACTGAAAGAAGGTATCAGTCTTAAGGACGTAAATTACGTCATCACGAACGATAATCCTGTAGTCATCAGGAATGGCTCGCACCACCTGATCGATCGAGGGCCACGCTGCCGCATGGTGAGGCGGCGGAGGGGGCGCAAGGAATAGCCTTGCATCGTCGATCAACACGGTGGCGGTTTTAGTAGAATCAAAAATAACTTGGAGTTCGGCGAGAAGTGGGCATTCATCTCCCTCACCATACGTTCCGTGTCCGCTCCAATGCGCATCTAGCCAGACCAAACAGTTCACGTCCTTTGGTAGAACTCTTGCAAGCTCATCGCGACTATCTCCACTAATAAATGTGATGTTGCTGATCGGATGCCTTTCTCGAGCTTCGCTATGCAGCTGTGCATCGCGCTCAATCGTAACTACCGTCTTAAACAGTGACGCCATTCTTCGTGCTGTATCACCTTTGAAGGTGCCGCTTTCAATGAACACGTCGCACCCAAGCGCGTCCTTTAGCCACTCAACCTCGTTTACCGGCGCCCCAAACACAACATGTCCCATACTCAGTATCCTATCCGAAAAGTTGGCGCGCACTGAGGACCGAAAACCCGGGTCAGCGCTTGAGAAATTCTGTTCCGTGATCTTCCGCCACTTCGTCCCTTAGTAACGGTTCCGCACTCCAAGGATCAAACTTAATCAGGCCCTTTGAGGCCAAATCTGGACGCAGAAACTCTTTGCAACAATTATTCAGCATTGCCGCGGCGAATGAGAACGTACTGTTAGATATAGCCAATCGATCACATAAGGTCAGCGCTGCAAAATCGTCAAAAAAACCTGGCATGGGCTGGCTAGTGGGGCCAAAGTCTCTGGCGGTTAGAACTCTAAACTCATGAAAACTTGAGGCTAGACTTTCGACTTCATCAGAAGCCAAATAAATAGTAATGGCTGAATAAATCTCTTTCAAAGAGTATAACCACTCTAGATACCACTCGGTAGGTGCAATGAAAAATATTCTTTTTCCATAATCGCCGCGCCTCAAATGAATACCAACAGTTATCCCATCTTGGGCATCCAACACAGACTTTATCAACTCTGCGCGCTCAGCAAACTCGTTCTTGAACGAAAACTCTTTATGGATATTAGACCGATGAGACTTATATATTTGCGTATTATACTGAAAAAATCCTTCCAAATTTGCGTTAGACAAGCGATCTGTACTGTTGAGTATATCGCATTCATCTGTTGAAAATTTGACTTGCCTAATCTCTCGCAGCCCTGATTGAGTTTTTTCGACGCCTGGCTGTATGTCGAATATTTCATCACCAACCCAAGGCGTATTTTCGAATCGAAAACCCATATCCTGTGAATGACATCGAAGGAATAAATACTGAAATATTTGGTTCCCGAAACGGCCCAACCGACCGATTGTGGAGTTCGTGACGATGGGACGCCGCACGTAAAGTGCGTCACCCCAACTGCGGTCAAAAGGCGTATCCGTTTTGAAGCGAACAAAACCTTCTTCTTCTAAAAACTGATCGATCTCCCAAACCTGTCCACAGGACTGATAGAGTTCGTCGAAATTCACCTCAGTCTGAATCGCGTCGATGTTAGCAAGCACCCCCCTGCCCCCGCGCAAAGCCATAAGCTCAGCGCCTTGGATGTCCATCACCAGGAAATTGAGCTTCTTTTGATCTTCTTCGTTTGGAAACAATGAAAAAATACACTGGTCTAAAGTCGTTGTTTCGACCTTTATTTTATCTGTATACTTAATGTTTGGATACAAAACTGCATGGGTTTTCAAATTCAATAATGAACTACTTTGATCATTAGAGGCGATATTAAAATCGGCTACCCCAGTATGGTCAGAGATGGCTTTTCCAACCACGCGGACATCGGATTCATGCCCATACAAGATCTCCAAATTCGAGGCGTGCTTTGGGTTCGCTTCAATGAGTACGATTGGATCCAATCGTTGACGCCGATACTGTTCTACTTCGACCCCTTCATGAGCGCCGATATGAATCACTCCGTTAGCCGACGTCGCAAGGTTATCCAGCTCACTGAATTGTATCGAGATCCGCGGCGTCTCGCCCTTAAAGCGCTTACGATGCCTCTCATTAACAGCTAAATAATTAGTATACTGGAAATCCTCCAGTTGCTCGTGAAATTCAGGGATCTCGGAAAATTCTTGTCCTTTAACTTGATAAAGGCAGTAGCCAAGTCGACGCAGATAGTAGAATACGAGTTTAAGAGACGTCCCGGCGTCCTCAAAAGTACCGCTGTACTCAAACTGAAAGAAGTCTACGACACCCTGCCTCAGCAGGTCATTCGCGCCGCGGAGGACATCGTACTCTGCGCCTTCGACGTCAATTTTTAAAAAATTGATCAGCCCCCTATCTCTGGACCAATAGTCATCTAGACGGATACTCGGCACAGTGAATGTATCGAAGCCGGATGGCATCACTTGTGCTTCGACGCTGCGCCTCCTGTAAATCGAACTCAGACGCGGTTTATCACGATACGCATAGAATTCCGCATTTCCGGTATGGTCGGAAACGACCGCATGATTCAGGGCCGCAGAAGGAGTGGAACTAGAACTCAATACTGAATATGCTTCCGGCGAGGCTTCAAAAAGGTGAATTGAGCAGTCTCGAACAGCGCTTAAACTGTTTGACCAATCACCATGAAAAGCGCCCACGTCGAAGACCACATCGCCATCATTGATACACTTATCAATGATGGCGATTTCCTCGACTTGTATTGGAGAGACGTTGCCGTCGTGCGAATTCCGATTCACGTTTCTAGGTCCCTTTGGCGCCATCGCAAATAGTATCAAAATGCGCGCGCTCACATGGTGGCGACTCGCTCCCGTCAAAACCGGCGCGATCTTACCACGACGTAAGCCGGGGCATCAAAGCGCCCCGCCCACAGACGAAGTAGCTGTGAGTGAGCGTGAAGCCCGGCGAGACAAGCGGAGGTATGTTACCCGAATACCGCGAGCGAGGAATACCCCATCATCCTAGATCGCAGCGCAAGAATGGCCAAGTGTGGTCTTCTAGAGGAAGCCGGCGTTGGGTGCGGCGTAGCATCCCAGCTCCGTCAGTCGTGGGGAAACTTGTTGGCTAGAGCGAATTGCAGCGAAAGTGGCTCAACGGTGAGGCGCCACGCTCATTTTGTCCGAGTATAATCTGTATTCCACGTCACGGTGAGCAATATGCTCTCTATATAGAACTTCCGAGATAGGGGCTCTTATTGCGAGATGAGCAGATAACGCGTTGTGGGCAAGCTTAGGCTATAGTCAAGGTTGTAAGCTGACTCTGTAACGACGCCAGCGCGTCCGCGTGCGTTAGGCTGAGGTGGAGGGGGGTAACGGCGATGGCGGCGTTGTCCATGGCGTGGACGTCCGTTCCCTCGGCGGCGGCGGTGCGGCGGCCTTTGAAGCCGAACCAGTAGTAGGGATTGCCGCGCAGATCAGTTCGCTGTTCGGGAACGATGGAGAGATGTTCGCGCCGGCCCTGGGAGACGGCGGAAATCGCCACGACCTTCTCCGGCGGCACGGCCGGGAAGTTGACATTCATGACGACATCGGGCGGCCAGCCGCTCTCCACCAAATTCCGGATGATGCGCGGCGCGAAGCGCTCGGCCGTTTCCCAATGAACGGTCTGTCCCCCGCGCCGACTTTGGCTGAGCGCGATCGAGGGCACGCCGAGGCTCATCCCCTGGAAGGCCGCAGCGATGGTGCCGGAAAGCGTCACGTCCTCGGCGATGTTCTGCCCGCGATTGACGCCGGAGAGCACAAGATCCGGTCGTTTGCCTTCAACCAACGTTTCCATACCCATCACGACGCAGTCCGTCGGCGTCCCGTAGACGGCGAACTTTTGATGGCCGGCCTCGCGCACACGCAATGGCGTTGACAGGGAAAGCGCCCTGGCGGCGCCGCTTTGCTCGTTCTCCGGCGCCACGACCCACACATCATCGCTGAGCTCGGCCGCCACCCGCTCCAAAACGGCAAGGCCCGGCGCATGAACGCCATCATCGTTGGAGACCAAAATTCGCATAAGGCGGTGTCCTTAAAAGTCGCGCCAGCTAGGCCTTTTCGATCCGCGCCGCGCCGCCCATATAGGGGCGCAAAGCGTCCGGAATCGCGATGGCGCCGCCGGGCTGCTGATAGGTTTCCAGAAGCGCCACGAGGGTGCGCCCGACTGCCAGGCCGGACCCGTTCAGCGTATGGACAAAATGGGTCGCCTTCTCGCCAGGCGCCCGCATCCGGGCGTTCATGCGGCGCGCTTGGAAGTCCCCGCAGGTGGAGCAGCTGGAGATCTCCCGGTAGCGGTTCTGGCCCGGAAGCCACACTTCCAAGTCGTAGGTCTTCGAAGCCGCAAAGCCCATATCGCCTGTGGAGAGCGTCATCACCCGATAGGCGAGGCCAAGCCTTTTCAGGACGTCTTCGGCGCACGCCGTCATCCGCTCATGCTCCTCCGCGGAGGCGTCTGGCGCCGTGACGCTCACCAACTCCACTTTTGAGAATTGATGCATGCGGATGAGGCCGCGCGTGTCGCGCCCAGCAGACCCCGCCTCAGACCGGAAACAGGGCGTCCAGGCCGCGAAGCGAAGCGGCAATTCCTCCGCAGTCAGGATGCGTTCCCGCACGAGATTGGCGAGCGGCACTTCGGCCGTCGGGATCAGCGAATGGCCGCTTGTGGCGACGAACAAATCTTCCGCGAACTTCGGAAGTTGGCCAGAGCCGAAGAGAGCGTCATCCCGCACCAGCAGCGGCGGCGCGATCTCCTCATAGCCGAATTCTTCCGTATGAAGGTCAATCATGAAATTGCCCAGCGCCCGCTCCAGCCGTGCGAGGGCCCCGCGCAAGATGGCGAAGCGCGCGCCGGAGATCTGCGCGGCCGTCTCGAAGTCGAGCAGCCCCAAGGCTTCGCCAAGGTCGAAATGCTCCTGCGCGGCGTCCAGGCGCGCCGGCTCGCCCCAAGCGCGGACCTCCTCATTCGCCGCTTCGTCAGGGCCGACGGGGGCGGCGGCGTCTGGGATATTGGGCAACTCCGAAAGGGCGGCGCGCAACGCTTCGGCGGCCTCGCGCTGGCGCTCCTCGCCCGCTTGGATCGCCGCTTTCAGCCGGGAGACTTCAGCGATAACGGCGGCGGCGGCCGCTTCGTCGCCGCTGGCCTTCGCAGCCCCGATTTTCTTCGAGGCTTCATTGCGGGCCGTCTGCGCGTCTTGAAGCTCAGTAACGAGCGCTCGGAGCGTTTCATCGAGCTCCAATAGACGCGCCGCCTGGGGCGGCACCCCCCTCGCCTCCCAGCCCGCGTCGAAGCGCTCCGGCGTCTCGCGGATCGCCTTAATGTCGAACATGCCGTTATCCTGACGCGATGGGTTGGTCGTCGGCGGCGGCCGCGCGGCGCTCCATGGCGCGCACCAGCCACACCGAAATTTCATAGAGCAACAATATGGGGGCGGCCAGACCCAGCTGGCTGATCGGGTCGGGCGGCGTCATGAAGGCGGCGAACGCAAAGACGCCGACGATGGCGTATTTGCGGTTCTTGACGAGACTGTCGGCGCCCAGAATGCCGACCCGCGCAAGCAGCGTGAGAATCACCGGCAACTGAAACGACAAGCCGAAGGCGATGATGAGCGTCGTGATCAGGGAGAGATACTCGCTCACCCGCGCCAAAAGCTGGATGGAGACCTCGCCATTGGCCCCCATTTGCTCAAACGAGAGCGCGAACCGCATGGCGAGCGGCATCACTACGAAATAGACGAGCGCCGCGCCGGCGGTGAAGAGGATTGGCGTCGCCGCGAGAAACGGCAAAAAGGCGCGCTTCTCGTTCTTGTAGAGGCCGGGCGCGACGAAGAGATACAGCTGCGCCGCGATCACGGGAAAGGCCAGGAAAAAGCCGCCGAAAGCGGCGAGACGCACCTGGGTGAAAAAGTACTCCAGCGGCGCCGTGTAGATCAGCTGCAAATCGTGGCTTTCGCCCGCCGCCCGCTCATAGGGGGCGAGCAGAATGTTGAAGATCGCCTCCGCCACAAAGAAGCAGAGGAAGAAGCCGACCCCGAGGGCGGCGAACGCAATAATCAGCCGACGCCGCAACTCGACAAGGTGATCCATCAGCGGCGCGCGCGAGGCGTCGACCTCGTCACCGGCGCCTTGAGGATCGTCTGGGCCCAGCGGATCCGCCATCGCTTAAGCCGGTTTTGGGAGCGCGCAGGTCAAGGGCGAGCGGGCGGCTCCGGCGCCGTCCCTGGACCGTCATCGGTCGACATATCCTCTGGCCGCTCAGGGCTGGCCTCGCTGGGCGCCCCGTCTGGTTCGCCCGTGTCTGGTTCGCCCGTGTCTGGTTCGCCCGTGTCTGGTTCGCCCGCGTCATTCGCCGGCGGCGACACGCGGCCTGGGGGGCTGTTGCTCAACGCCTCGTCGATATCGTTGGCGACGGGCCGCAGGCTCTCATCAATGGCGTCCCGCGCCGCGCGGGTGGGGTCGGCTTTTCGCAGCTCGTCGAATTCGCGGCGAAACTCATCGATCTCCGCCTCGCGGGCCATCTGATCGAAGCTGGACTGAAACTCCCGGGCGAGGCCGCGCGCCTGCGATACGAAGCCGCCAACGCCTTTCATAAGGCGCGGTAAATCGCGGGGCCCCACCACCATCAGGGCCACCGCCGCCAGCAGAAACAATTCTGCAAAACCGAATTGGGGGATCATGCTCATCGTATCGCCCGCACCTGCGCGCCGCGCACGGCTCGCGCCGCGGTCGGCGCGGCCACCGCGCTTTACGCGGACTTATTCTCGTCCGCCGCCGTCTCTCGCTTTGGCGTAACGTCAATCGCGTCGTCGCCGCGATCGATGGCTTTGGGATCGTCATCTTCGCTGAGGCCCTTGCGGAAGGCGCGAATGCCTTTCGCAAAGTCCCCCATGATGCCCGAGATCTTGCCGCGTCCGCCGAACAAGAGAACGGCGAGCAACACGACGATAAGTATTTGCCAAACGCCTGGCGACATGGGACCTCCTCGGGGCCGTCTGGAACGCGGAACCCCATCCTCGATATGTAGCGATGGCGGCGGTAGAGCGCAAACAGGTCGCCGCCCTTCTCACAGACACCCCTACCGCATTTGCATGAATGAATTGGCCAGCCGAGGAAGGTTAGGCGGGTTAGCCGGCGTCGTCCGCCTCCCCTTCGAGGAAGTCGGAGGCGAAGTCCGGTGGCTCCTCGCCGTCCTCGGCGTCGGCGCCAAGATCCGCGTCCGGCGCATCCTTTGGCGCGGGCACCGAGAAATCCGGCGGCAAACGGCCGTCCAACAGCCCGGCGGCCTTCAGCTCATCAAGCCCTGGCAGATGTTCGACGCTCTCCAGGCCGAAATGCTCCAAAAACCCGTCGGACGTCGCATAGGTCACGGGCTTGCCAGGGGCGCGGCGACGTCCAGCTATCTTGATCCATCCGATCTCCAATAAGAGGTCGAGCGTGCCTTTGCTAACAGCGACGCCTCGAACCTCTTCGATTTCCGCTCGGGTGGCCGGTTGGTGGTAGGCGATGATCGCCAGGGTCTCCAAAGCGGCGCGGGACAGCTTGCGCTGCTCCACTTTCTCCGTTTCGAGGAGGAACCCGAGATCGGGCGCCGTGCGCAGCGTCCAGCGATCTGCGACCTTACGGACTTCGACGCCCCGTCCGGCGTAGCGCTCGCAAAGGCGCGCCATGATGACCGGGACGTCGGCCGCGCCTGGCAACCGGCCGGCGATATCTTCGTCGCTGAGCGGGCTAGCCGAGGCGAACAACAGCGCCTCAACCATCCGCTCCGCCGCGTCTTCAGGAAGCGCGGCCAGCGGCTCATCTTCTGGAGGCGCGGTTTCTGTTGCGTCCTCGGCGGCCGCCTCAGCTGTCTCGTCGATCGCTTCGTCTGTTGGGGCTGCTTCGACGGTTTGGGCGGCGTCGGCTGTTTCAGCGGCTTCGGTGACGGGCTCGGCCGCAGACTCAAGCGCCAGATCATCGGCGGTCATCGCAAGCTCATCCCCTGGGCGGCGTCGCCCCGGCCCTCAGGGCGGGACCGCACATAGACCGGCCCGAAGGCCTTCAGCTGACGCAACTCCATATGACCGTCCCGCGCCAACTCCAGAACGGCGCTCAGCGTGCTTGCGAAGACAGACGCGCGGGGCGCTTCGCTGACGCTGGGCTCGGGAATCAGCTTCTCAAGACCGCTCCAATCGGGAATAGCCCCGAGCGCGACTTCCAGTCGCTGCCGCGCCGCTTCGATCGTGAAGACGTTGAGCGGCTCCACCCGCATGGTGAGATCAACCGTGCGAATTCGTTGGTCGGAGTAGGCGCGCAGCAAATCATAGAGGCTCGCCGTCCAATCGGACCGGCGCAGAACGCGCACCCCTTCCGGCGCGCCACGGCCCATGACATCGCGGCCAAGCAGCGGGCGGGCCATCAACTCCTCCCCCGCCTTGCGCATGGCCTGGAGCCGTTGCAGCTGATAGGCGAGCCGAGCGGCGAGCTCCTCCCCCGTCGGCTCCTCATCCTCAGGTTCAGGCTCGGGAAGCAACAACCGCGACTTCAGGTAAGCAAGCCACGCCGCCATCACCAGATAGTCGGCGGCGAGCTCCAACCGGCGGGCCTTCGCCTCCGCCATGAACTCCAGATACTGGTCCGCAAGCTCTAGTATCGATATGCGCTTGAGGTCGACTTTCTGGGTGCGCGCGAGCGCGAGCAGCGCATCGAGCGGGCCTTCGAACCCCTCGATGTTGAGAACGAGCGGCGCGATCGCATCGTCCTCATCATCCGCCGCTTGGGCGTTGCGCTCCGCCTCAGGAGCGACGGTCTCGTCAGGCCAAGGCCGCGCGTCGGCGTCGTCCGCCGCGTCGATCGCTGATTCATCCATTTCCATCGCGCTAGGCTAATGCGGACGGGAACAGATTCGCTAGCCTTGCTTCGCCTTCGGCGCGGTCGAACGCCTCAGGCGGCGTCACCCAAGCGAGCGCCGCTTCCGCGCGCCGCAGGGCGTCGCCGCTGAGATCGGGTACGGCGTCCAGAACGGCGGCCTTCTTATCGAACGGCATCAGGCCCCATCCGTCGCAATGGAGAACGACGTCGCAGCCGGCGGCGAGCGAACGCCGCGCTCGCTCCGGCAAATCGCCTTCCAAAGCCTCCATGGTCAGCGCGTCAGTCATGACGAGGCCGTCATAGCCAATCTCGCCGCGGATCACCGTTTCCATGACAATGGAGGATGTGGTGGCCGGCGCATCCGGATCGAAGGCTGAAAAAACCACATGGCCGGTCATCGCCATGGGCGCGTCCTTCAGCAGGCGGAAGGGCTCAAAATCAAGGGCGCGCAGCGCGTCCGCCGATGCGGCGACCACTGGCAGCTCCTTATGGGAATCTGACATCGCGCGCCCATGCCCGGGGATGTGCTTGATGACCGGCGCGACGCCGCCGGCGCGAAAGCCGTCCATCACTGCGGAGCCAAGCGCCGCGATGGTCTCAACGTCCGCCGCAAAAGCCCGGTCGCCAATGACGTCATGGGCGCCGGGTTGGGGCACATCCAAAACCGGCGCGCAATTCACATTGATCCCGATCTCAAAAAGATCGTCCGCCTGGAGACGGGAGTTGAGACGCAACGCTTCGCGCGCCGCCTCGGGATCGCTTTTATACAGCGCCCCGAACTCGGCCATCGGCGGCCGCTTGGCCCAAACAGGGGGCCGCAGCCGGGTGACGCGGCCGCCCTCCTCATCAATCAGGATCGGCGCGTCGGGCCGGCCTACGGCGTCCCGTAAAGCGTCGCAAAGGCCGCGCACCTGGGCCCGGTCGACGCAGTTGCGCTCGAAAAGGATGAAGCCCCACGGGTCGTGATCGGCGAAGAACCTGCGCTCGTCAGGCGCCAGCTCCGCGCCGTCGCAATCCAGAATGACCGGCTTCATGGGGACCCCGCCGCGCCTCGTCCGTCAGGATTTTCGAACGATGCAGTCTTGTCCCCGCGCCTTCAAAACGCGGCAGAACTCATCCGCTTCCGACTTCTCGGCGAACGGACCAACGCGCAAGCGATAATAGACGCCCCGGGCGCCCAAATCCGCCTGTTGAATGTTCGGGCCCACGCTCGTCATCATCGACGGGAAGCGGGCCTTAAGCTTCGTCCAGCTAAGCTCAGCTTCCGCTTCGCTTTTCAAGGAGGCGATTTGCACAACATAATCGCCCGGCAAAACGGACGCGGGCTTCGGCTCCGGTTCCGGCGCGACCACAACTGGCTCCGGCGCTGGCGTCGTCGCAGCGCCCGCATTGGACGCCACCGAACCGCTGGGCGCTGATAGGGGCGCGAGTCGCTCTGGCCGCCTGGCTGGCGGGATGGGCTGGGCGCTCGGCGTGGTTGACGGCGCCTCGACGGCCTCTTCGGTCTCATCGATCAGGAAAGCGTAGCGATCAGGCTCTTCTTCTCCTCCGGTCAGCGCTTCTTCGCGATTCGGCGGATCATCCGTGATGCGATCGAACACTTCGCGATCGTCATCGAGCCCGGAGCCGGACGCCCCGGAGCGCTCGATCTTGGAGGGGCCAGGGTCGGCCACCACCAACGGCGGCGCGCTGCTGCCGCCCTCTTTCAAGCCTTGCTGATAAGCGATCCAAACGACAGCCCCAAAGGCCACCAACACCAACACGGCCATGACCAGGACGACAAGCCCTGGCAAGCCGCCTTCTTCATCCGTCGCGTCGAAAGTGTCGAAATCGTCCGTTCCCGCCGGAAACGCGGTGCGATCTTGCTCGCTCATCCGTGCCAGAGCTCCCTGCCAAAGGCGCCGACCGGGGCGACGCGCATCGCGCGCCCCTGCGGCCATTGCATAGCGGCGCTCCGTCCCCCGACAGCGCGCCATCCCCCAACCGGATGGGGCGTAACCGACCACAATGGCGGGGACAAGTCTAGCGCCTCATCAACATGCAGCGTCGACGGCGATTGTGGGTCGAGGCGCCTAAACCCACCCTTCAAGGCCAAACAAGCGCCGATGCTCCGTCGCCGCGAACCGATCCGTCATGCCGGCGATATAGTCGCACACGACGCGGGCCGTCTTTTGGCCGCGCGGACCGTCGCAGCGGCGCGACCATTCGGGCGGCAACAGGGCCGGCGCCTCAATGAGGGCGCCGAAGAGCTCCGTCACCACGCGCTTCGCTTTGGCCATGGCCCGGTTCACCTTGAAGTGGCGGTACATGTTCTCAAACAGAAAGGCGCGCAGCCCTGTTTCTTCCTTCTTCAAGTCGCCCGAGAACCGAGCTGTCGGAGCGCCCGCGCCCCGCACGTCGTCGGCGTCCGACGGTGCGAGATCGGCGAGCGCGTGCTCCGTCGCCGCAATCAGATCGTCGACCATGCGCCCGATCATGCGCACCACCGCTTCATGGATCAGCCGCCCGAGCTCCAGATCAGGATAAAGCGCCCGGACCTCGTGGAACGCCGGGCCGGCGATGGGGACGTCGAGGATCTCCGGCACGTCGAACAGGCCCGCCCGCAAGCCGTCATCCACATCATGATTGTTGTAGGCGATGTCGTCGGCGAGCGCTGCGATCTGCGCCTCCAGGGATGGATCTCCGCCCAAATGCAGATCCTGATTCTCAGCGTATTCCGCCAGTGCGGCCGGGAGCGGATCGCCCGGCGCCGTTTGAACCGGCCCGTTGTGCTTCACGACCCCTTCGAGCGTCTCCCACGCCAGATTGAGCCCGTCAAAGGCCGCATAACGGCGCTCCAGCTTCGTGAGAATCCGCAGCGTCTGCGCGTTGTGGTCAAACCCGCCATATTCGACCATGCAGGCGTCGAGCGCCGCTTCCCCGGCGTGGCCAAACGGCGGATGGCCAAGATCGTGGGCGAGCGCCACAGCTTCGGCGAGATCTTCGTCGAGCCGCAGCCGCCGGGCCAACGCCCGCGCGATTTGCGACACTTCCAGACTGTGGGTGAGCCGGGTTCGATAGTGGTCGCCTTCATGCGCCACAAAAACTTGCGTCTTGTGCTTCAGCCGCCGGAAGGCGATCGCGTGAATAATCCGGTCGCGGTCCCGCGCGAACACCGTGCGGCTGGCGCTCTCGCGCTCCGCATGCAACCGGCCGCGCGAGCGCGCAGCATCGGCGGCGTAGGGCGCCAAAGCCCCGGGAAAGCGGATGGCCATCGCCCGCGCCTCTCTTTGAAATCTCGCCCTAACGTCTTATGTGCTAGCGTGATTGTATGAGGACGGCCACCGCCTCCGCCAAACCTGGACGAGAAGCCGATGGAAATCCAAACAGACAG
>JBCDJH010000016.1:0-13281 GCA_038747965.1 Pseudomonadota bacterium | reverse complement strand
GGTATTGTTGCTCAAATAAGCCGACACAATGTCAGACGTCATCTTCAACGCCTCAGAGGGCTCAAGTTCAGGGATAGTTTTTTGATCAGCCATGGATCCTCTTTTAGTTGTTGTTAGAATTTAATGCTTCGAATGATCAGTCAAAATCCGACGGTAGGAAAAACGCGTTGAACTGGATGACAGATTCTCGATGGTGAGGCGAGAGGCATGCCCGAATATTTGGGCCAGATCAACGAGTTTCTTCAGATGGCTACGACAAATCACAGTACAATGCGCGCTTTGCAAAGACGCCCATTACTTAAGAGTCAAAAACAGAAGCAATAAAGTCGCATTTGGGGTGACGAAGTCGTCCTTACTCGGCGACAGTAAGCCCACCTGACCGCGCGCTTCTTGCATATTGCTTGGCTGTTTGGCGGGGTCTATATGCGAAGACAAATCTTTTGAACGTGGCTCTGCTGCGCGAATAATGGGGATATGAATGGCTGACGCCGCATCGCACGCTGACCAAACAGGCCAATCCGCTTTCTTTAGCCGGCCGCTCGGCGAGGCGGACCCAGATGTTTTCGCTGCGACCGCGCGAGAACTTGACCGGCAACAACGCCAGGTGGAGCTGATCGCGTCTGAGAACATCGCCTCAAGGGCTGTTCTGGACGCTCAAGGCGGCGTCCTCACGAACAAATACGCTGAGGGGTATCCGGGGCGCCGCTACTACGGCGGCTGCGAATTTGTCGATGACGTCGAACGGATTGCGATCGACCGGGCCAAACGCTTGTTCAACTGCGGCTTCGCGAACGTTCAGCCCCATTCCGGCAGCCAAGCGAATCAGGCCGTGTTCATGGCGCTGATGAAGCCCGGCGACACCATCCTCGGTATGGATTTGGCCGCCGGCGGACATCTCACCCATGGCGGGCGGGCGAACCAATCTGGAAAATGGTTCAACGCCGTCCATTATGGCGTTCGCAAAGAAGACGGTCTGATCGACTACGACGCAGCGCTGGCGGCGGCGAAGGAACACAAGCCGAAAATCGTCATCGCCGGCGCCTCCGCCTATTCGCAGATCATCGATTTCAAGCGGTTCCGAGAGATCGCCGACGAGGTCGGCGCCTATCTGCTTGTCGACATGGCCCACTTCGCTGGCCTGGTCGCAGGCGGCGTTTACCCGAACCCGCTTGAGTACGCCCACGCAGCGACGACGACCACGCACAAGACCTTACGCGGCCCCCGCGGCGGCATGATCCTCACCAATGACGGGGATCTGGCGAAGAAATTCAACTCCGCCGTGTTCCCCGGGCTTCAGGGCGGCCCGCTCATGCATGTCGTGGCCGCCAAGGCGGTGGCCTTCGGCGAAGCGCTGCAGCCTTCGTTTAAAGTCTACGCCGCTGACGTCGTCCGGAACGCGAAGGCGTTGTCTGCGAGCCTTGTCGACGCCGGGCTCGACATCGTCTCCGGCGGCACCGAAACCCACGTGCTTTTGGTCGATCTCCGGCCCAAGGGGCTCACAGGCGATGTCGCCGAAGCGGCCCTGGAGCGCGCCTTTATGACGTGCAACAAGAACGGCGTGCCGTTTGATCCGGAAAAGCCGATGGTGACGTCGGGCGTGCGGCTCGGCGCGCCGGCTGCGACAACGCGGGGCTTCGGACCGGCTGAATTCGCGCTTGTTGGCTCCTATATCGGCGAGGTGCTGGATGCTGTCGCCGCTCGGGGCGGTCCGGACGAAGCGGCCGAATCAGCTGTGCGTGATAAAGTGATCGCGTTAACCGACCGATTCCCGATTTATTCGTAAGGCGGGCGCGCCCAGCCGATTGCGCGGCGCTGCGCCTATCTGCGATAGAGGCGGGCGTCCTTTCGATAAGGCTGATGCATGCGTTGCCCGTTCTGCAGTAACGAAGACACCCAGGTGAAGGATTCGCGCCCCACGGAGGACGCGACCGCGATCCGTCGTCGGCGGTTTTGCCCCGCCTGCGGCGGCCGCTTTACGACGTTTGAGCGGGTGCAGCTGCGCGAGCTGACCATCCTAAAGAAGTCCGGCCGCCGGACGCCGTTTGACCGGGACAAGCTCGCCCGCTCCGTCGCCATCGCCATTCGCAAACGGCCTGTGGACGATGAGCGGGTGGAGAAAATGGTGAGCGGGATCGTCCGCCGCCTTGAAAGCATGGGCGAAAGCGAAATCCCGTCCAGCGTCGTTGGCGAGATGGTGATGGAAGGCCTCGCCAACCTGGATGACGTCGCGTATGTGCGCTACGCGTCCGTCTACCGAAACTTCCGTGAAGCGAAAGACTTCGAGCAGTTCCTTGGCAACCTCAATGAAACCTGACGCTGGATCTGTGAAAGGGCCGGCCGCCAACCGCCTGCCGCGCAGCGCCGCGCGTTTGGCGGCGGTGCAAGCGCTCTACCAGATGGAATTGACGGGCGTGGGCGCGGAGGCCGTCATTCGGCAGTTCCGCGACCATCGCTTTGGCGTGGAGGACGAAGACGGCCGCGCGATGGAGGCGGACGAGGCGTTTTTCGCTGACGTGGTGCGGGGGGTCGTCGCCTCTCAGAAAGAGATTGATCGCCGGATCACGGAGCATCTCGCCGCCAATTGGAAGCTTACGCGGATCGACAGCATTCTGCGCGCGAGCTTGCGGGCCGGCGGTTTTGAGTTGATCGCCCGGGCGGACGTCTCCGCCAAAACGATCCTTAATGAGTATGTGGACGTGGCCCACGCCTTCTTTGATGGCGACGAGCCCGCCTTTATGAACGCTGCGCTCGACGCCATCGCGAAAGATGTGCGCGGGGCTGAGCTGGCGCTCGCCAGTGATGAGGGCGGCGCGGCGCTATCGCCGGAAAGCGGCGAGACGGCCGCTTAACGCCGTCATGGCGGAGTTCGACCTCATTGAACGCTACTTCGCGCCGCTGGCCGCGACGAGCGCTGCGGCGCGGGGCTTGGCGGACGATACGGCGTTTCTGGCCTCGCCCCCGCCGGGCTTGGTTGTCACGGCCGACGCATGCGTCGAAGGCGTGCACTTCTTGAAAGATGATCCGCCTGCGGCCATCGCTCAAAAGGCGCTGCGCGTAAATCTGTCCGACCTCATCGCAAAAGGCGCGCGGCCGTTTGCGTATCTCCTCACATGCGCCTGGCCGCGAACAACGGACGAAGCGTTCGTTGCGGCCTTTGCGTCCGGTCTGGCGGAGGATCAAGCAACTTACGACGTCGACCTCATCGGCGGGGATACAACGTCTACGGACGGGCCGCTTGTGGTTTCAGTGACAGCGCTTGGCGAAGCGGCCAAGGCGCCGCCCGCTCGGGCCGGCGCCAAACCCGGCGACGCGCTATGGGTGAGCGGCGACATCGGCGCCGCGGGTCTTGGGCTCGCCGTTCGGCTTGGCGAGCTTTCTCTTGGGCCGGAGGCTGATGAAGAGTTGACGCGGCGCTATCGCTGGCCGGAGCCGCCGATGGCGCTGCGGCGGACCATTGCTGAGTATGCGACCGCCTCGATTGACGTCTCCGACGGCCTGCTCGCCGATGCCCGGCACGTGGCCCAGGCCTCCGGCGTTACGCTTGAGATGAATCTGGAGGCGACGCCTCTGGCGCCGTCGGTCTTGCAATGGGTGCGGGCGCAGGCGGATGAAAGCGCGGCTGTGCGGCGGCTCGCCGCCTTGGGCGATGATTATCAGACCCTATTCACAGCCCCGGAGGGCTGCGGCGACGTCTTGCGCCGTGAAGCGCAGGCGGTTGGGGTCCGCCTTACGCGGATTGGCCGCGTCACGCCGCTCCAAGCCACGCAGGTGACGGCGCTTTGGCGCGGCGCGGCGATTTCGGTTGATCGCTTTGGATTTGAGCACCCGGCGGCGAACGTTGAGGCGCTGCGCTAAACTGGCGTTCGCGATGGCTGGCGTCGCTGGCGAGCGTTAGGGGACGCGCGGTCCCTGGGGGCCGCCTGGGCCGCCCGGCCCACCGGGTCCGCCCGGGTCGCCAGGCTGCGGCCCTGGAAGCTGACCGACATTTCCAAAGATCTGCTCTAGGATCGTGAGTTCCTTGCCTTTGGTCGGCGTCTCGCGGTCGACCAAGGCGACAACCCGGCCGTCTTCAAGATCGTATTTGTCGACCTCATCGACCACGCCATCCGGGCCAAACTGAACAGCGACAATGCGTCTCCATGTCGTCCGATCCCGGAAGAACGCATATCGCCGCTCGCGGCTGGAAATGTAGTACCAGGTCGATCCGTCAAAGGTGCCGATCGTCGACGGCTCGCCATAGCGCTCCAAAACGCTTTGGCGCGTGTCGACGGCGATCTCAGGATCGACTTCCGCCAGCTCGTCCGCCGATTGCGCCGTCTCTGTGCGCTCAAGGACATAGCCGTGGTAACTGCGCACCGGCGTGCAGGCGGCGGAGGCGAGGCCCGCGCTCAGGGCGCTGCAAACCGCAATCATTCGCAGGGCGTTCAAACTGTTCATGGAATTGACGTATCGCGAGGCGGAACATAACTCAACAGCCAACCTCACGCGCGTGGTCGGATCATCTATGCTGCAAAAGCTGAAATCACTCTTCGCCGGCCGGGCGACGCCCCATGCGGAGGCGCTCTACCGGGCGACCGTGGCGAAAGCCAGGGATGCGGCCTTTTATGAGACGCTTGGCGCGGCCGACACCGTGGAGGGACGCTACGATCTCCTAACGCTGCATGTGCACATGCTGCTGACGCGGCTGCGCGGCGAGGGAGCGTTGGCGGAAGCCTTATCGCAAGACATCTTTGATGTGATGATGAAGGATATGGACGCCTCCTTGCGGGAGATAGGGGTCGGCGACCTTATTGTCGGCAAACGGATGCAACAGCTCGCCGCCGCCTTCTATGGGCGCGGAGAGAGGTACAAGACGGCGTTCGAAGCGCTGGAGGCCGACACGCCGGACCTTCAGCCGCTTCAAGACGCCGTCAAAAACAACATATTGCCGGATGCGCCGGACGACGCGTCGGTTGAGGCGGCGGCGGCGTACGTCGCCCGTCAGCTGGCCGCGTTGCGGGCTCAGCCGGCCGCCCGCTTGATGAATGGCGTCGTTCGCTTTGACGAGCCGGTGTTGGAGCAGGCGACCGACGCGGAGGCCGAAGGCGCGGGGGAGGAGACGGCTGATGACGGATAAGGACACAGAAGCCCCCGCCGGTGACGATTGGGGCTTTGAGCGTTTGGCCCCGATCGAAGCTCTGGCGGATGGGGAGTGGCGACTTGAGTTTACAGCCAGCGAGGCGGAGCGCCGCGCGCTCGCCGATCGTCTCGGACTTGTGAGACTGGACGCCTTCAGCGGCTCCGCAAGGCTTATCGGCGCGCCTGGCGCCGCCGTCCTCTCGGGCGCTTGGCGGGCGACGCTCACCCAATCCTGCGTCGTTTCTTTGGAGGACGTCGACGCGAGCCTTTCCGGCGATCTGTCCATCGCCTTCGCCGCCGACGCCGATCCGGAGGCCGCCGAGCCCAGCGGAGATATCGAAGTCGACCTGGAAAGCGATCCGCCTGAGCCGATGCCGGAGGACGCTATCGATATCGGCGCCTTCTTCGCCGAAGATCTGGCGCTTAGCATCAACCCCTATCCGCGTCGGCCGGACGCTGCGGCCTCGGCCAATCCGGTGGGAGACGCTGGCGAGCCCGGCCCCTTCGCCGCGCTTGCCAAATTGCGCGGCGAGGGCGCCGCGGCGGAGTGACGGCCCGCTTCGCAAGCCATTGAAACGGCGCGCCAAACCCCGCAAGGCGCGCCGGGGCGCATCGGAACATATGATTGCAACCGAAGGCTATTCCTGTATCGTCCGCAGCGATTGGCGCTTCCCGAGCATGCGGTGCGAAATTTGACGGACCTTCCAGCCATCGCCCTCGACGCTATGGGCGGCGACAGCGGCGTTGAGACCATCTTGGACGGCGCCGCTATGGCGCTCGCCGCCGGCGTCGCCGCGCGCTTCATCTTCAGTGGAGACGAACAGAAGCTCCGGCCGTTGTTGGCCGCGCGGAGCGATCTTGCGACCGTCTCGAGCATCCGGCACGCCGAGGGCGTCGTCGCTATGGCCGATAAGCCGTCCCAGGCCATGCGCCGGCGCGACACAAGCTTGTGGGGCGCTGTCGCGGCGGTGAAGGCGGGCGACGCGAAAGCGGCCGTCTCCTGCGGGAACACCGGCGCCCTTATGGCGGTCTCCAAGCTGCAGCTGCGTATGATCGCCGGCGTCGCTCGGCCGGCCATCGCGGCCCTGTGGCCGACGCCGCGCGGGCGCTGCGTCGTGCTTGACGTGGGCGCCAATGTGGAAGCCGACGCCGATCAGCTCGTCCAGTTCGCGATCATGGGCGAAGCCTTTTTCCGCGCTCTTACGGGCGAAGCCCAGCCCAGCGTTGGGCTGTTGAATGTCGGGGCCGAAGAGCTGAAGGGCCACGAACTCATCCGCACCGCGGGACAGATGCTGCGCGCCGCGGACCCCGACATGAACTTTAAAGGCTTTGTGGAGGGCGACGACATCAGCGCCGGGGCCGTTGATGTGATCGCCACAGACGGCTTTTCCGGAAATATCGCGCTGAAATCCGCAGAGGGCGCGGCGCGCCTTGTCTCGGTTTTCTTGAAGGAGGCGCTCACCTCCAGCCTCTGGTCCAAAATTGGGGCGCTGGTCGCGCGCGGCGCTTTGCTGCGGCTGAAGGATCGGATGGACCCCAGCAGCGTCAATGGCGGGGTGTTTTTGGGTCTGAACGGGATCATCGTGAAGTCCCACGGCGGTTCTGACGCGAAGGGCGTCTCCAGCGCCATCGCCATGGCCGCTGATTTGGCGCGCAGTCCCTTCAACGAAGAGATCGCGGCCACCGTGGCCAGGGTCGAGGCCCGCTTGGAAGATCGGCCCGGCCTGCGCGCTCAAAACTGCGAGGCGGCGGCGTCGTGAGCGGGGACATCGTGTCTGTCGTGGAAGGATGCGGCGGCTATGTGCCGGACCGGATCCTGACCAATGCGGAAATCGCGACTTTCGTGGACACGACCGACGATTGGATCCAGTCGCGCACCGGCATCTCCGAGCGCCGGGTGGTGAGCGACGATGAGTCGACATCCGATCTCGGCGTACGGGCGGCGCAGGCCGCGATGGCGGACGCCGGCGTCGACGCTGACGACATCGATCTCATTATCGTGGCGACGACGACGCCGGACCTCACGTTTCCGGCGACGGCCGCGATCATCCAGCGCAAGCTAGCGGTGGCGAGGGGCGCAGCGTTCGACGTTCAGGCCGTGTGCTCCGGCTTCGTTTATGCCCTTACAACGGCGGACATGTTCCTGAAGTCGGGCTCTCACCAATGCGCTCTCGTGATTGGCGCGGAGACCATGTCCCGGCTGATGGACTGGAACGACCGCACCACCTGCGTTCTGTTCGGCGACGGGGCGGGAGCCGTCGTCCTGCGCGCGGAGGAGCGTCCGCATACGAACGGCGCTGATCGCGGCGTTTTGGCGACCCATCTGCGGACGGACGGTCAATTCACCGAACTGCTCTTTGTTGATGGCGGCGCATCGAGCACCCAGGACACCGGGTTTCTGCGCATGCAGGGCAACCAGGTGTTCCGCCGGGCGGTCGACCTTATCTCCGACGCGGTGCGGGTCGCCGCTAACGACGCGCAAATCGCTGTGACCGACATTGATTGGTTCGTCCCCCACCAGGCCAACAAGCGCATCATTGACGCGGTGGGACGCAAGCTTGGCATTCGGGCGGAGTCCGTCGTGGAGACGGTCGCCCACCACGGCAACACCTCCGCGGCGTCCATTCCGCTAGCGCTCCACGCCGCCGTGTCCGACGGCCGGATAAAACGGGGCGACCTGGTGATGATGGAGGCCATGGGCGGCGGGTTGTCCTGGGGCGCGGCGCTGGTCCGCTACTGAGCCTATCCTCAGGCGAAATCCGCAATTCGCTCTTCATCCGCTTGATTTCTCTCGGGTTTTGCTTTTACCTCAAAACAGTCGCTAAGCTGTGTGGCGAGAGCCGCTTCAGCCAACGGTTGCACGCCGCCTGGGAACTCCGCCCAGCGAGAGGGCGGCGGCGCAGCGGGAAGGGTCCCGCGGGGGCGGAGCGGATGAGGGCGCTATGGGCCACCAGAGAACGGTCACCCGAGCCGACCTGACGGACGCCGTCTACCGAACCGTCGGATTGTCGCGCAATGAATCGTCCGAATTCGTCGACGCTGTCTTGGAACAGATTGCGTCGACCCTTGAGAAGGGGGACAGCGTCAAGCTTTCCTCATTCGGTTCGTTTTCGGTTCGGGAGAAAAGCTTGCGCATCGGCCGCAACCCGAAGACGGGCGAGGAAGTGCCGATTGAGCCGCGCCGGGTGATTGTGTTTCGTCCATCCCATGTCTTGAAGGACGTCATCAATCAGCGCCTCGCCGGGACTAAGGCGGACGATTGATGGCCACAGGCGCAACCGACCGGTCAACAAGCAAGGCGCCTGACGCATTCCGCACCATCAGTGAGGCGTCCAGCGCACTTGGCGTGCCGCAACACGTGCTGCGCTTCTGGGAAACCAAGTTCGGCCAAATTCGTCCCCTCAAGCGCGCTGGCGGTCGTCGCTACTACAGACCGTCCGACTTGGACCTTCTGCGCGGGGTGCGGGTGCTTCTCTATGATGAGGGGTACACCATCAAAGGCGTGCAGAAGCTGTTTCGCGATCAGGGCGTCCGCTACGTCTCAGACTTCGGTCGCCGAGCAGGTGAAGAGGAAGCCGCGGCGGCCCGCGATGCTTTGGCCGAGAATCCATCCCCCGCTCCGCTGGTGAAGGAAGCGGCGCCCGGCTCGGCCCCGCCGGAGGAAGAGAGCGCGGCGCCGGACGACGACGCGTCCGCCGCCCCGGCTTTGAGCGCTGCGGAGAAGGCGCGCCTCTCCGCCACCCTGGCGCGCCTTCAGGACACGAAGGCGCGGTTGGCGAAGGCCCTCGATCCGTCCGCGGAGAACCGCGCCGCTAGAAGCGATAACTAACGCCGGCTTCGGCCGTGTGGTTCACCAATCGGGCATCCTCATATAGGCCAAGATAACGATAGCCTAGAGACGCCGAAACGCGGTCTGACAGCTCATACTCCAAGCCGGCGCGGCCTTGATAGGCGACCCCAAGGGATGTCTCTGAGGCTGAAAGACCGCCCGCGCTCGCCCGAGCAGATATGATTCCTGGGCCCACCCCCACCGATGCGTAAGGGCTCAGTCGATCCGTCAGGGGCGCGCGCCACAGAGCGTTAAACAGGGGCGCGTAGATCCGTAATGAACCCTCTAGGCAAAGCTGTCCCAAGATTGGGTCCGTCACGCATTGCTCGTCGGACGCGCGGGCGTGAACGAACTCCGCCTCAAGCCGCAGACGCCGCGCCAACTGGGGCGACGGAACAGATACGGCGACGGAGAGAAGGGGGCCGTCTGGGGAATCGACGCTGTCTCCTTCATCGCGCGCTGACGCCTCGAACACGAAGCCGCCGCGCAGGCTCACTTCCAATCGCTGCGTCCACGATGTGTCGCTCCCCAGTAATGTGGGGGGCGTTTCGCGAGGCCGCCGCGCTTCGTAATTGCGCAACTCTTCGCCGCAGATCAGGTTGAAGTCGTCGTCATAGCCGCACTGCCGGGAGGCGTCGTCGTCGGCCCCTTGTGCGGCGAGAGAAAGGCTCAGGCAACATATGGCTGCGGCCAATCCGGTTAATCCACGTCCCTGCATAGCGGATCCCCACAAATGTTTGCGCGGGCGGGTTATCAACTTGCGCCTAATGCCCGGTTAATCGCGAGGCCAGGCGGTGCGCATGACGTCCGCCATGCTAGCCTGCGGCCTGGAGCAACCGTGGGAGACGCCAATGACGTTCACGTATCACGATGAAGAGACCGCGCCGGATGCGTCTAAGCCGCTGATGGAGAGATCCCGGAAAGGCTTCGGCATGCTGCCGAACCTTCACAAAATTCTCGCCGCGGCGCCGATCACTTACAGAGCCTATGTGGATTCCTTCGAAGCCTTCATGAACGAAAGCTCGTTCTCGAAGCTCGAAGCGCAGATCGTTTTCATGACAGCCAACTATGAGAACGACTGCCATTACTGCACAGCCGGCCACAGCTGGGCGATGGCGGCGGCGAAGATGCCTGCGGACGTCATCGAAGCGCTCAGGGAAGGCCAGCCGTTGAGCGATCCAAAGCTTGAGGCGCTACGCCGCTTCGCGCGGGATTTGCTCACCCACCGCGGCCATATCGGCGATGCGCGGCTGCAAGCGTTCCTGGACGCCGGCTACACGAAAGCACAGGCGCTGGAGGTCTTGTGCGGGCTCTCGGCGAAGCTGATTTCGAACTTTACAAACGCCTTGGCGCATACGGAGCTCGATCCGCCAATGAACGACTTCGCCTGGACGCATCCATCCAAGCGATAGCTGTGGTTCTAGGCGGGCGTTTACACACCAATGTCCGTAGGCAGTTTATGGCGCCTCGCCCCTCACGCCAGAGCGTCGCGGTTGATCTCAGAGATGGATCGCAGGCCGGTAAGGGCCATCGCCACGCGCAACTCCGCTTCTAGAATTTTGAGGGCGCCTTCGACGCCGCGCTGCCCGTCAGCTGCGAGGCCGTAGAGCCATGCGCGGCCAATGGCGACGGAGTGCGCCCCGAGCGCGAGCAAGCGCAGGACGTCCGTACCCGTTCGAACGCCGCCGTCAGCGATAATGCGAACGTTTCCGAACCCCTCCCGCGCCACCGATTCGGCGACGGGAGGGACGGCCTCCACGGTGGTGAGCGCGCCGTCCAACTGCCGTCCGCCGTGATTGGAGACAGCCACCGCATCAGCCCCGCAGCGCGCCGCTTCCAGCGCGTCGTCCGGGTCCAACAGGCCTTTGATGATAAGAGGCCCCGACCACTCAGCGCGGATGGCTTCGATGTCCGCCCAGGTGACGGATTGGTCGAAGTTCGCCGCGACCCATGCGAAAAACTCGCCGAGGCCAGCATGCGGGCCGAGGAGTGGGGCCACATTTCCCAGCGTGTGCGGTTTTCCACGAAGGCCCACATTCACCGCCCATTCCGGCCGGCGGAGGGCCTGGGAGAGGCGACGCAGTTGGCCGAATAGCCCGGGCGCGCCGGCGAGGCCCGATCGGATGTCGCGGTACCGATAGCCCGGCAGCGGCATATCCACGGTGACAGTAAGAGCCGTGCAGCCGGCTTCGCGGGCGGCGTCAATCATTGAGCGCACGAAGCCCCTGTCCCGGACCATGTACAGCTGAAACCAGAACGGGGCGGGCGAGGCGGCCGCAACCTCCTTGATCGGGCAGACGGAGACCGTCGACAGACAGAAAGGAACGCCTTGCGCGGCGGCCGCCTGCGCGGCGAGCGTTTCGCCGCGCCTGGCGTACATACCCGCCAGCCCAACGGGACTGAGAATAATCGGCATGGAGAGCTTATTTCCAAAAAGCTCCGTGCTCAGCTCTGTGTCGCGCACATCGCGCATCACGCGCTGGCGTAGAGAAACGCCCGCGAGCCCCTCTATGTTCCGCCGGAGCGTGACTTCCTCGTTGGCCCCGCCTTCGACGTATTCGAACAGGAAATGCGGTGTCCGGGTCCGTGCGGCCCGGCGGTAGTCTTCAATTGAAGCGGCAATCATCGACGAACTTTCCCGCGAGGCGCGGCGTGAAGGAAGCGGCCCGCAAGAATTACCTGTTGAACCCGCCGATGGCAAAGGCTATGCCGGAAAGTGGAGAGGTGGCCGAGTGGTCGAAGGCGCTCCCCTGCTAAGGGAGTAAGGGTCAAAAGCCCTTCGTGGGTTCGAATCCCATCCTCTCCGCCATCCTTTCGAAAAATTTACTGTTCAATTTCAATCTCTTACCACGTTTTCTATATCTCGGTATCGGTCCGCACGTACTCTCAGGCACCCTTTAACCGGCTGCTCATCTTTTAAGACGCACTGCTCTCCCGCATTAACGATCCGAGGCAATCGTGCTGACGTGACGCCCATCTTCATGATCTCAATTGCGCTCGCCGCGGGTGCGACCGTTGGCGCGGCCGCCGACACATTGGCTATTTGGCTCCTGCGGGAGGGGTTATCGTTGGGGGCGCGACAACTGCATCCGGAACCCGCTCAGTCAAGCAAGAGGTGAGGCGCTTAAGCCTATTCGTCTGGCGGTTCGCACACAGACTACATCAAGGACCAAACCGTATAATCGCAGACGCGCTTACTCGCTTTCTTGGACGACTTGCTGGGGTGATTGCCGGAGATCATCAACTTACGTAGGTTCGCTGTGGATGGTCGAAGCTACTGCCGAAGAACAAGTTGCTCCAGAGCAATCGCTGAGTTTACAAACGACGTCACTTCGTATTGACGTGGTGGCGGCATAGCGCACAATGCGGCGCACTCCGCCACATACGGATGGCGCTATTGCGGGAAGCGCTTCGGTCGGTGAGGCGTGAACTACTAAAGTGGCGTAGTCAATGGGCGCGCCTGAGTGGAGGCAAGTCCACTGATAATCAGTGTTGATTATGCAGGTTAATTCCAGTCCTGTGCCAGCTTCACAGCTCGTCCTTGGGGGCGCGCGGTCGGGAAAGAGCCGCAGGGCGCTCTTTCTAGCTGAAAGCCTGGGCGCGCGCCGGGTGTTCATCGCGACTGCGGAAGCCTTAGACGAAGAGATGGCGGCGCGCATCGCCCGGCACAAACGTGAAAGAGGGAGCGGCTGGTCCACCATCGAAGCGCCGCTCGACCTTGTTTCAGCGCTGGGCCGAGCGGCGGGCGAGGGGGCTGTGTGTGTCGTTGATTGTTTGACGCTGTGGCTCTCCAATGTGATGCACCATGACGGTAACCTGGAGGCTGAGACAGAAAAGCTCCGGCGCGCAATCACCAGTTCGGTGATACCGGTTGTTCTGGTGTCGAATGAAGTGGGCCTGGGGCTTGTGCCGGAGACGCCCCTTGGCCGCGCCTTTCGGGACGCCCAAGGGCGGCTCAATCAGGATGTGGCGCGCATCTGCGAGCGCGTCGAGTTTGTGGCGGCGGGGCTACCGCTCACACTCAAGGGCTGAGCGCGGCTCTCAGCCGGGTTTCTGCGTCAAGTGTTGGGGGCAAACCAATACGCAAATGGGTCTTCGACCAGTTGAAACGGCGCACATAGACGCCGGCTTGCGCTAACCGTTCGAACACTGAATGCGCGTTGGGCGCCTCAACGAAGCGATAGAGGCTTGTTCCACCAACGACCTCTACGTGGCCCGCCTTGAGCGTTTCATCACGCCGGCGGGCCGCGTCTCCGAGCTTGTCGCGAATGCGCGCATGCCACGCTGTATCGCGGTACGCTCTCTCCCCGATCTCAAGCGCGGCCCCGGAGATG
>JBCDJH010000015.1:0-13397 GCA_038747965.1 Pseudomonadota bacterium | reverse complement strand
CGCCAAGCTACGCACGGCGCCGATCGGAGTTGGCCCGAAAAATGGGCCTCGGTAAGAAGGGGCGCTAAACGCCGGCCTAACGCAGGCGCATGGGCCCATTCATCGCTGACAAGGGGAAGCGCTTTTGGGACGTGAGCTACGGCTCCGCTGTGCGCGCAGCGGCCGATGCGCCGATTGTCCGCCCGGATACAACAATACACGATCCGAAAATAGGACGCATAGAGAGAGTTAAGGCGGCTAAGCCGGAGTGCGTCCGGCGCGCTAGGCCTTAAGTCAAGGTAGTCGCGGTTGGCGCCGCCCGTCGATCGGCGTCGAAATAGTTGATGCGGAATTGGATGACTGCGATCCAGTCGAGGGCGCTGAGATTCTTCGGCGCTTTTGCGCTCGCAACCGGGACGAGGTAGTTGGCGGCCAAGGCGCTTTTCAGCTCCAACCCACCATTTTCTCCGAGCTGGAGCCGTATGAGCCGGCCGATGGTGATCGTTCCATCGGGCGACTTGCCAAAACAGTAGCGCCCGGCGGCGACGTCCAGATCCTCCACTGGAAGCATGCGCCCCACCAGATAATCGCCGTTGGCGAATGGCGCCATGTCGAAAGACAAGCGCATGGCGACCGCGTCCTCGGCAGGCGCCGGCAAGTCCATATAGCTTTGGTGCGCGGCGTCGAGAACGCCTTGGCTGGTGAGCGATCCTAGATACTGGATCGGCTGACGCTCGCCATGCTCCAAGAGATCGTTTGGCTGCACGTCGAACACCGCAGCGAAGCGCTTCAGCCAATCCGTCGAGATTGACAGCTGATGAGTCTCCAGCCGCGAGATGGTCGCCTCGCTGGTGCCCACTTGCGCCGCCAGATCTCGGATCGTCCATCTGCGTTGCTTACGATATTCCCGAATTCGGTTCCTCAACCACGTCTCCTTCCTTGCAAATTTTACACATATAACAAGAAAATTATCGAGAAAATTTCCAGATAGCGCAAAAATTTATCCCCGCACCTTGGAATGGTTGTTTAATTGCCCTAACTGCAATTTCTGCGAGTGTTTTTTTGAAATACAGCTTATGAGGGTTTGATGAGAGGTAGCACAGAAAACGCGTCGCGCCGAAGCCAGCAATTGCGCGAAATCGCAAACCGGGCTTCGATGGTGAAAAGTATGGTCGCGACGGCCTTTCATGTCTCGCCCGACGACCTGACGGCGCCGACGCGTCGCAAGGCGCGCGTCGCTTTCGCCCGGCAGGTGGCGATGTATCTCTGCAATGTGGCGATGGGCCTGAGCTTGTCGCAGATCGCCGAAGCATTCCGGCGCGACCGCACCACAGTCTCCCACGCCTGCCACCTCGTCGAGGATCGGCGCGATGAAGTGGCGTTCGACGCTTGGTTGGACGCCATGGAGCTGGTCCTTAAGGGCGCGGCGCTTGAGAAGTCGGGCCGCGCGCTTAATGAAACGCCTGAAACGAGGTCAGAAACGAGGTCAGAAACGAGGTCAGAAACGGGGCCCGAAGCGGCCAAGCCCGCCGTGCTGATCTTGGCGGGAGCGGCGTAACGTGACCGCTGTCGATATTGCAGCGCAGCCGAGCAACAAAGCGTCGCGCCGTATCCGAGGCGTGTTGAAGTTGCTCGTTGAACAAGGCGCGTTGATCGTCCCCCTTCAGGGCGAGGACGACTATGTGGTGGTTCGGCCTGGGGAAGAGGCCCACGAGGGGCGCATGAAGCGCGAGGCTGTTCAAGCGATGGAGGCGCAGAACCTGATAGCGCGCCACGCCCGGGCCCCGGAGTGCTTTGAGGCGACGGAGGCCGCGGCGGCGGCCTATCGCCGGATGATCGCGGATGCGGATCCGATGCGCGCTCAGCACTGGCCGCTTGGCGACCAAAAGGCGCCGGAGGGCCGAGCCCGTTTCGTCGGAGACTCGCCTCTGGCCTGGTTGCGCCGGCGAAAGGGCGGCGACGGGGCGGCGCTTATCAGCGCAGCGGAATATGATGCAGGCGAACGGCTACGAGAGGATTTCACCTGCGCGTCCCTTAGTCCTCGCGTCACCTGCGATCTCAGCGCTGTCGTCGTCGCCAGCGGCCGGCGCGGCCCGGCCGACGGCTTGACGGACAGCGAGCGCGCCCTCGCCGCAAAGCGCCGGCTCGAACAAGCGTTGGATGCGGTTGGTCCCCAACTGAGCGGTGTCTTGATCTCGGTGTGTTGTCACCTCCAGGGGCTGGAAGACGCCGAGCGCGGCTTTGGCTGGCCGCAGCGATCTGGAAAGGTTGTGCTGAAATTGGCGCTTGAGCGTCTGGCCGTCCATTACGGCTATGTTCAGCCGGCGCGGCGCGCCGCATTTCGGGCTTGGCGCGCCGAGGGCGCCAGACCCGCGATCTAACACGCGGCGGCGGCGTCCTTCCGGATGCGTTCCACCATGGAAAACAGCCCGTTCGATCGCTGCGGGGTCAACTGGTCGGATAGGCCGAGGTCCGAGAGAGCCGATTTGGCGTCGATTTCAAGGATCTCAGACGCGCGCTTGTCCGAGTAGAGGCGGATCAGAACCGCAATGAGGCCGCGCACGATATGAGCGTCGCTGTCGCCGCGAAAATGCAGAACCGGATTTGCGTCACCGCCCGCCGCCTTATCGGTGGCAAGCCATACCTGGCTTGCGCAGCCCCGCACCTTTTGGGCGTCTGTCCGCTCGGCCTCCGCCAGGGGCTCGAGCTCCTTTCCAAGATCGATGATGTAGCGATAGCGGTCTTCCCATTCATCGAGGAAGCCGAGATCGGCTTTGAGATCTTCGAACGGCTCCGACACCTGGCGCACTTCCTTTCGCATGACGCAACGCGCGCCCCTGCGCGCAGCTCTGACGAGCAATCGCTTTAGAGGTAGCCATCGAAGGGCGAAAGGAAAAGCGGCGGCGCGCGGTGAATGCGCGCACATTCGTTAGGTGAAGAGGGAGGCGCTAGCCGGTTTCCCGGTCGCCCTCATTCACCCAAGCATAGACCGAGTCAAAAATGAACGCCGTCTGGGCCCCAACGCCGCGGTGGAGACGCGCCCCGAACTGGCAGACTATACGGTAGTCGGCGCAAAAGAGCCCATCCTCAGCCTCGACGATGTTCAGCCGCGCATAATCGCTCTCGCGCAGCCCAAACATTGGATTGCCGGGGGCGAGCGCTGAGGCGACGAGCAAGAGCATCATCAGGCGAAGAAGAAGCGTGGACACGGTCGGCGAACTCGTTACTGCATGTGCGAACATGTATAGCCGGGCCGGCTTGCCGCCTCGTAAAGCAATCTAATAAAATTCGCAGCATTCGTGGTTAACGCTCGGCGAAGTAGGTCGTGTAGAGAGGAAATAGCGGAGGTGCGGCCTCAAGCGGCTGTTTCGTCCTGGGCGTCTTCGCTCGCGCAAACGGCGCCCGGTAGGGTGATGGTCGCGCTCATGCCTTCATGCAGACGGCTTTTGAAAACCAGCGTTCCGCCGTGGAGGCGGACGAGCGCCCGAGCCAACAAGAGCCCAACGGTCTCAGCCTCCGACATTTGGGGGCGGGAGAAGTTGGAGGCTCCAATGTCCCCTTCGCTCAGTTTGTCGGCGCCTCTGGGCGACAGGCCCGACCCAGTGTCGTTCACGACAATCACGAGATCTGAGTCCTGGACGGTGACGCGGATAGAGATGACGCCGCCTTCGCCAGTGGAGTTCATGGCGTGTTTCAGCAGATTGTCGAGCGCCGATTCCATCGCGGCCGGATCGAACTTCGATAGGGTGTTGCGGTCGTCGAAGTCGAACTGAAGGCGTTTCCCTTGCGCTTCCAGCAACGGCGCGAACACATCGATCCGCGCCTCGATCAAATCGCAAATATTCTCAGTCTCGCAGGCGAGATCGTAATCGCCCGCTTCGACCTTCGTCAGTTCAATCATGGAACTGACGTATTTCAGCAAGGTGTTACTGCTGTTGCGGATCATACGCGCGTACTCAGTGTACTCCGGCGCGCCGGTAGGGCCCAGCACTTCGCCTTCGATCACCTCTGAAAAGCCAATGATCGAGCCGAGACAGTTGCGCAGTTCGAAGTTGATCGCGCGTAGAAAACCGCTTGCGGCGGTGGCGGATGCGCGGTGGCGATCATCAGCAATTGGAGCAGCGTCGATTTCCGCGGGCTGGACGATGACCGGCTTCAGCCCTTGCGGTCGTTTTGATCCGAACAAGTCCGTTACGTTCGTAAGGACGGCCACACGACCTCCGTCGCGGGCGCGCCTCTGCTTGAGCAGAAACACCCGCCCGTCACGGTGGCGCACATAGGACTTGACGATGTCGGTGGCGGCGATTGGCAGATCTGGAACGCCGCCATCTAGAAAGGCGAGCTCGCCGGAGTGTTCAGCCTCTTCGGCCCACAGATGAAACGTCAGATCGCCCCGGCGGTTGCGGTCGCCGAAGCCTGCGATTTCGGCGAAGCTCGGATTGAAGGATTGCAGACGGTCGTGGGGCGACCAGTAGGCGAACGCATCGGCGGTGGCCGACATCGCATCCTCGAGACGCAAATGCGCCATCCGTAGATCGGTGATGTCGCTCCAAATCCCAACCGATCCGCCATTGGCGGTGCTGCGTTCCTTAAGCTCGATCCAACGCCCGTCATCGAGCCTTAGCTCAAGCGGCCGCCAGTCGTTGTTGGCGATGCGACGCGCGCGCTCGGTGATCCAGTCTTCGCCGCTGAGCGGGCGGCCATCGCCGAGAAATTCGCAACTGATGACCTTTTGCCGAATGAGATCGGGAAAGCGACGCCCGATGACTTCGGCGTTCTTCTCAAGGGTGCGATGCAGGTAGCGGAAGTGGGCGTTGGCGTAGAGGACGACGTTATTGGCGGAAAACAGAGTGAGGCCCACGCGCAGCCGATCAATGGCTTCGAGCACCGGATGGGGCGGAAAGTCCCGATCCTGCTTCGCCCGCGCCGCGCCTTCCCCACTCAAGATACTGATCCCTAACTCTGCGTCGGCGGCGCCTCAAGGTGGCGAGCGCAAAGCCGAATGGGCGCAACTTTAAGGAGGTGGGGTTACAGAAGTGTTGAACGCCGCCGATTCGAGGCGCGCGATGACGCGTTGCAATATTGTCGTAAACGAAAGGCGGACGGGCCGCTGCGTCCGTTCGGCCAGTCCGATAGAGAGAGGTGCCGCGCCGCGCAGATCTGCACGGCGCGCCCTGCCTCAGTTAGGACCCGTGTCCGGCCTCGACGCCGGCGACCACCCAGCCGACGCATCCGGCGATGTCATCAAGCCCGTGACGGCCGAGGCAGTAAGCCTCTTCATAGGGCGCGCGCGTGGCGGCGATGCACTGGTCGAGATGCAGCTTCGCCCAATTGAAGCACTGGCGGGTTTTGTCGTTGCGGAGCAGTTGCTGGGTCTGATCCGCATAAGCGCCATCGGAGGCTCCAAGCATGTGTTGGGCGGCGAGGATCAAGACCTGATCCATCACCGGCTGCGCCCGCGCTCCGCTCAGCTCGTAGGTTTTGGATTTGGACGCGTTGGCGCTCGCCCAAATCGCGCTCCAATCATCGCCGGCGCTCGCCAGTTGGGCGCCCTGGAGGCCGCGTTTCGCCGGGAACACTGGCGCGGCCGAGGGACGCCGCGTTTGTGCGAGCGTGCGGACTTTTTTCAGCCGTTGCTGTTGATCCGCTGTCGGCTTGACGCCCCAAGACGTTTCTTGAAGCTCATAGGAGCGTGAGCGGAACTTCTCGCCGACGGCCGCCATTTTGTGGGCGTCGGACGCCGCTGTGCGCAGCACGCTCTGATACGCGTCGCCGGCGCCAGCTAAGTTGGAGAGGTAGCGGGGCTTCTCCGTGATGTTCTTCAGCACCCGGTCGCGGCTCGACCGGCGAAGTTCCTTCCGCACAGCCTCGACGAATTGCGGGGTGTCGGCGGCGACCAGCGCGGCGTAGGCCATCCAGCCCTCGGCGAGCTTCTGAGGGTCGTGGGCGCCGAGGCGTTCATGGGCCTCCCGCGTCTCTTTCAAGGACCGCAGGCCAAGCGCGTCCAAACGGTCAACGTCCATCCGGAAGTCCACATAGTTGGCGGCCCGGAAGGCCATTGCTGAGGGCGCCGCGGGGCCTGCGCCGGCGGCCGCGACGCCTTCTGTCGCCGAGGCGCGCGTTGGGCTCGTCAGCTGCGCGCGCGGCGCCAGCGACGGCGCCGAACTCGGCGCGCCGGGAACATATGCGAGGGTCGCGTCGTTAGACTGGGTGGCGCATGCGGAAAGGCCGCCGGCCGCCGCGAGAAGCGCCGTTACGCTGGCGACGATGGGCCGCCGAGCGCGCCGTCTGAGTTGAGTTTCGATCGGTCCGCGAAAGGAAATCATCACTTGCACTCCCATTTGCCCGGCATGATCAAGGTTCTGCCGACCCCGCCGTGAGCGCGACTATGCGGCCGCCGCTTTAAATCGCCGTTGATCGCTCAACCGGTATTTTAGCAAAAAGCCGCAGGACTTGAGGCGTTCATCCCAGAACGCCCGGAGCCTGCCGCTTTCAGGCCTCCGCGTCTAGAACTCATTGGCGGGCGGGCAATGATTCTCCGGGCAACGCACGGCGCTGGCGGCGGAGCGGCGCGTTCAGATTTTGTTAATCATCGTCTCCGCACTGTGAACAGGCGCGAGACTCGAGCCGCCGAAAGGGAAAGATCCATGATGGCCGATGGCGGGGCTGCGCGCCCCGACGCCGCATTCTCAGCCCAGGAGGAGACCGTCGCCACCGCGGCGGGGCGGCGGCTTAGGCTCGCGCTGTTGTGGCTTTTGTTCGCGGGCCTCGCCGCCCTGATCTTTGCGAGCGGGGGGCTGTACTCGCCCGTGTTGCTGTGGGCTTTGGCGCCGGCCGGGCTCGCTTTAACCGCGCGCCAAGGCGGCCGAGGGATGGCGCTGGCGCTCATCGGCGCAGCGAGCGCGCTGCTTCTCGCCGCCGCCGCCGCGACGGGGCTTCCTCCGGTGGGCGCAGAACCGCTGATCGAGATCCCCTGGGGCGCGGCGCATGCGGCGACGGCGCTGTTCGGGGCCGGTTTGTCGGCCTGGTTGCTTCGACGCCAGGCGACAGACGCCCGCCAGACGAACATGGAGCTGCAGGCCGCCAAAGCGCGCATGAACGCGCTCGGCGAAGCGGTGCTGGAGCATGACAGCGACGGCCGCATTTTGTTCGCAAGCGCTGCGATAGAGCGTTTGATCGGCGTGAGCCCGCGCGGCTTGGTCGGCCGATCGCTCGCGGATCTTGCAGCGCCGGACCAAGCTGCCGGCGTTCTAAGCGCCGTGCGGGACGCCGCCAAAACAAGCGGCGGTGTGCAGAGTTTTCTCGCCGCCCATCGCAGCGGCGAAACGCTGTGGGTGGAGCTTTCGACGCAGCCGGCGCCCCGCCCCGATGAGGGCAAGCGACGCTTTGTAAGCAGCCTGCGGGCTGTGGACGAGCAGCGCGCCCGAGAGGAGGCGCTGATCCGCGAGCGGGACGCGGCGGTCCGCTCCAATCTCGCCAAGTCCCGGTTCCTGGCGAATATGAGCCACGAGCTGCGCACGCCCTTAAACGCGGTGATCGGGTTCGCCGAGATGATGGAGCGGGAAACGTTCGGACCGCTTGGCAGTGAAAAGTATACGGAGTATTCGGCGCTGATTGGCGACAGCGGCCGACATCTGCTGGAGCTCATCAACGACATTCTGGACATGTCGAAAATCGAGGCGGACAAGCAGCGCATTGAGACCCAGCCTGTCGATATCTCCGCGGCGCTCAACGCGGCGGCTGAGCTGATGCGGCTCACGGCCGAGCGCGGCGGCGTCGCCCTGAGCGTTCAGGTCGCCGACAACGCGCCGCCCGTTCTTGCCGACCCGAGGGCGCTGCGCCAAATCCTTCTCAATCTCTTTTCGAACGCCATCAAGTTCACGCCGGATGGCGGCGAGATCCTGGCGACCGCCGATCCGTTCGGCGACGGCGTTCGGGTGAAGGTGATGGACACCGGCGTTGGCATTGCGCCCCAGGCGCTCGCGCGGATCGGTCGGCCGTTTGAACAGGCGCCAACGGATATCTCCACAAATGTGCGGGGCTCCGGCCTCGGCCTCTCCCTCGTGCGGGCGTTGGCGCGGTTGCATGGCGGCGAGATGCGGATCGTCAGTGAGCCTGGGCTTGGAACCACGGTGACCGTGGACCTGCCCGCGGCTGCGGGCGCCGAAGGCGTCGCCGATCTCGCTGTTCACAAACAGCTTGAGCGGGTTGAAGCGCTGAGTGAAGAGCTGGAGCGGCGGCGCGGCGCGGCCTAGAGCCGTTTGCGTCTGATACGAGGCGGTTAAGAGGTCGCAACCGGCTCTAAGGCGTTGTTTGCGCGAATTGCGGACGCGAAACCGGTGATCCACTTTCGCTGCAATTCGCTCTAGGCTGCCTGCTTCGCCGCTCGATGGAGCCTCTTCGCCGATGGACGCCCGACTTCAATTGAAAGCGGAGATCTGGGTCCAGGCCTATATGCGACAGCGTATGGGCGAGGGGCTGAGCTGTTACGTGGCGCGCCGGGGCGACGCGGACGCGGGCGCGATTTTCGTCAAAATCGCAAGGCTGGATGGGACGGCTGAGGCCTTTGCGCAAACCCAAGATGAGACGGGCGGGCTCGCTTGGCGGCGCGCCGTTGGCGGCCCGGCGCCCGAGGGCGAAGTCGACGCCTTCCTCGCCCGCCAAGCCGAGTTCGATCCCGATATCTGGGTCGTTGAAGTAGAAGACCCGGCGGGCGAGCCGCGCTTCATCGAACCGCTCGTCAACGACGCAAGCTAGCGCCGACGAACACTCCTCAGTGTCATCAGCATAATGACTGATTTGAGTTGGGAATGCGCTTAGGCGACAGCGGTTTTGCGCAAGCGCACGGCGGGTTTCGCTGGAGCTGGGTCGGCGGACTGTTTGCGCACCTTCCAGAAGCGCATGACCCGCTGAGCTGTCTCCACGGTGATTTGATCGTAGAGGCTAAGCATCTTGCGCGCTTGGCGCACGTCGCGATTGCTGGCGCCGCCGAGCAAATCCATGATGGCGTTGAAGGTTGTCGTTTCGAATTGGGCGGCGCGGCAGGCGACGGCGGCCGCCTCGCAGCTCCGGTCCCGGAGGATTCGCTGAGCGGTTTCCTTGTCGACGCCCACCAGGTGCGCGAAGGCCAATAGGAACTCGGGCAACATCCTGCGTTCCAGATATGTAACCATCACCGGCTCATTCAGCGTCCGCGCGGCGATATGGTTTTGAATGGCGCGTTGGGCGCCGGCGTCCGCCAGAGGGTCCGCCTTCGCTGATTTGACGATGGCCTCTTTGCTTTGCGCGATCAGCCGATCGATCATGCCGGGCGTTAGAGAATCCGAACTCGCAGCGACTTCCCGGCGCACGGTTTCGGAAATCTGCGTATAGACTTTCTCGACGACCTCGGTTGGCAGGTCGGCCCGCGACACAAGCGCGTTTTGCAGCTGCTCGTCGCCGACGGAGCGGTCTGCGATGCGCACGGCGCCATGCTGCGAAAAGCGGGCGCCGTCATTGCCGGCGAGCGAGCGCAGGACGCCCATATCGCCGCGTTCAACGATTTCGTCCGAAACGGCCGGGCTCACCGTGGGGCGGGTGGCGATCGCGTTCATATGCTCCATGCCGCGTTCGCGCACGATGTCGACGAGATCGTCGTCGCTGAGGACAGAGCTGCGGCTGAGAACCGGTTCGGCGACGGAGAAGTCGTCGCGCGCCAACTGGTTAATGAGACCTTTCGGCGCCGCGTCCACATCCGCCAAGCGTTCCGCGAGTTCGGTGCGCAGGGCGACTTCGACGTCAGCGGCGACTTGGGTGAGGATCGTGTCGAAATGCTCGGTTTCGGCCTCGGTGTGGTCTTCGGGAGATTCCATGAAGACATCGGTCATCTGACGCAACAAATCGCGCCGAGTCTCGCTCGACGTTTCCTTCGCCAGATGCACCAGGCGCTCAAGCTTTGAGGGAGCCGGCCCCGTCATCCTCACCTCCGTGATTCCCGCCATCGCGGGACATTGGCGCGGAATATTTAAAAAACTGTGGTTTTGGAGCGGCAACCGCGCGTTGACGGCGGTTGGCGCACATCCGTTATGCGCCCGGCGGGCTCGCGGCCGGCGAAAGGGCCCGGCCGCTCCAGCGGGCCAGCGCCCGTCGTTCCGCCCAAGTGAGCGCGGCGTAAAGGGCGAGGCCGGTGAGCGACAGAAGGACGAGGGCCGCGAACATCCGCGCGATCTCCAAACGGTTGCCCGCTTCGATGATGCGCCAAGCGAGCCCCGCCGTCTCTCCGGAACCTGCGACGAACTCAGCGACGATGACCCCGATGAGCGCGAGCCCGGCCGCCACTTTCAGTCCATTTATAAAGTAGGGGATCGCGGAGGGCGCCTGCAGGCGGCGCAGGCGTTGCCAACGGGACGCGCCATACAAGCGGAACAGCGCGTCGAGATCGGGATCGACGGCGCGCAAGCCGGCGGCTGTGTTGCTGAGCACAGGGAAGAACGCCACGATCGACGCCAAAATGACCACAGCCCGGCCGGCGTGATCGATGCCCACCCAGATGAGGATCAACGGCGCGATGGCGACGACGGGCGTCACTTGCAGCGCCACAGCGTACGGAAACAGCGCCCGTTCGACGGCCCGGCTTTGCACAAACAGGGCGGCGAGCGCCGCCCCTGCGACCACGGCGAAGAACAGGGCCTTCAAGGTGAGCGCGATGGTGACGCGAAGGGCCGACAACAGCATGGGCCCGTCATCGACAAAGCTTTCGCCAATGGCGCTGGGAGCCGGCAAAATGAAAACCGGCACATCGAAAGCGCCGACCAGCAACTCCCAAACGGCTAGGAAAAGCGCGGCGACAAGGGCTGGCGACCAGCGGTCTATCAAGCGGAGGAGAGCGGACCACATCATATTTTGGGCCGTCCCATAGCGGCGCGAAGGGCGGCTGAGATCTCCGCGCAAAGGGCGACATACTCGGCGCTGCGACGGGTCTCTTCGGTGCGCGGGTGCGGCAGCTGGATCGGCGCGTCATGCACGATGCCGCCTGGGCGCGGCGACATGACAATAATCCGGTCACAGAGAAAAACAGCCTCAAATACGCTATGGGTGACGAACAACGTGGCCGCGCCCAGCGCTTCCGTCAGCCGCAACATGTCCTCATTCAGCTCCCAGCGGATGATTTCGTCGAGCGCAGCGAAGGGCTCGTCTAGCAAAAGGAAGCGCGGATCGGTGATCAGCGCCCGCGCCAGCGAGACGCGCATCCGCATCCCGCCTGACAGGCGGCTTGGGTAGCTTTCAGCGAAATCCTGCAAGCTAACGCGGGCCAGCGCGTCCATCGCCGAGTTGCGGATATGCGCTTCTTCCTCGCGCGGGGCGTTGATCAGCCGGAGCGGCAAGGCGACCACATCCAGGATCTTCGACCAGGGCGGCAACACCGGTTCTTGAAACACATAGCCGACATCGCCGGGGAGGGGCGGCGGCGTGAAAGAGACCTCGCCCGCGCTTTGCGCTTCGAGCCCGGCGATGATCCTCAAAGCTGTGCTCTTGCCGCACCCGGACGGCCCGAGCAGCCCGATGCGCTCGCCTCGTCCAACGGAGAACGAGATAGGGCCGAGCGCTTCAAGTCGCCCGCCTTTTCCGTCGCTGAAACTCTTCGCGACGCCGCCCAGTGAAAGAACCGTATCGATGGCGCCGATTATTCCGTCTCTTTACTCGCTGGGTCGTCATCGCCGCTTTCGCTCGGGCCGCCGCCGACGAATTGCAGCGTATACGCCTCTTCGAGCGGGAGCGTGCGCTCATAGACGCCGTTCGACGCCATGGTGGCGAAGAACTTCGCCCAGCGCGAATGGGTCATGACGCCGACGCCCCCCTCCAGCGCGTCGCCGCTTTCGACGATGCCGTTCTCAATAATGGCGTTCCGCGCCTCTGCGAGGCGCTCTTCGGTCATCTCCGGGTTCGCGCCCATGATGAGCGCGTCGCCGGCGGATGGGTCGCTCTGGAGGTAGGACAGCCAGCCCTCGATGGAGGCGTCGACGAAGTCCTGCACGACTTGCGGTTCCTCGGCGATCATATCGTTGTGGGCGAGGATCATGGCCCCGTAGCTTGGATATCCGTAGTCGGCGAGCAGAAAGACCTTCGGCTTGAAGCCGGCCTCCCGCTCTATCGTGAATGGCTCCGACGTGATGTAGCCCTGTTGGATCGACTGCGGATTGGCGAGAAACGGCGCGTTGTTGAAGGTGTATTTGCGGACCTGGGCGTCCGTGAACCCATACCGGGCCTTCAGCCACACCCAGAACGCGCCGATCGAGGCGTCAGCCAGGAAAATCGGCCGGTCCGCCATATCGACGATGTCGTTCACGCCTTGGTCTGGATGGGCGATCAACACCTGGGGGTCTTTTTGGAACGAGGCCATAACAGCCCGCGCCGGCAACCCCGCGTCGGCCATGTTGAGCGCGATGAAACTGTTTGAGCCGAGCCCGAAATCAATCGCCTTCGCGGCCATCAGCTGCGGCACATTGGAGCCGGGGCCGCCCTGCCGAATGGTGACGCCGAGGCCGCGCTCCGCGTAGTAGCCGCGGGCGAGGGCTTGGTAGAAGCCGCCTTGCTCGGCCTGGGCGCGCCAGTCCGTCGCGAAGGTGAGGCGGCGCGCGCCCTCCGGCGGGGCCGGCGGCTCCGTCGGCGCGAGCGCTTGCCCGGTTTCGTCCGGAACAATAGTCGGCGCAGGAGGCTCGTCTCCCCCCACGGTGAACAAGAGCGCGGTGAGCGCCAAAGCGACCCCGACGCTCACATAGATCAAGATCCTGGTCACCGCCCGCTCCCCAAACGTGTTTTTCGTTGCGATTCCATCACGCCCTATGTAGCGAATTGTGACAGGCGCACCTAGGAAAAACGGGGCGAGCGCCCCTTGGACGGAGGCCGGATCATGCGAGGATTGCGAGCGCGCGTTGCGCGGTATTTGAGTGCGCCGGCCCTGATGGCGGCCGCATTGACCGCCTGTGAGACCGCGCCGCCGGCGCCGTCGGCCGCCAATTACGCGTCTGGCTCGTACCTCGATGGTCGGTTGCAGCCGGACGATCGGACGAAGCTGGCGATGGCGTTCGTCACCGCGATGGACGGCCCGGATCGCCGCACCACCGCCGAGTGGGCGGGCGAACGGGCCGAAGGCTCCGTTGAATCGCGGGACGTGTTCTTGCGCGCCGACGCTGGCGAAGGCGGCTGGGACGTTCCGGCGCCAGCTGGCGTCGACACCTCGTTGCCGTTCTCCCAAAACACTGAGATGCGGGTGATGGACCGCACGGCGAAGGTCTTCCTCGGGCCGCGCACCGGCGCGCGGGTCGCCGACACCTGGCCGGTGGGCGCCGATGTGGTCGTTCTCGGCTCGGTGGCGGACGGCGATTGGCTGCTCGTCGCGCGCAGCGAGCGGGTCATCGGCTATATCCCATCAGATGCGG
>JBCDJH010000014.1:0-13750 GCA_038747965.1 Pseudomonadota bacterium | reverse complement strand
GAACGTTTTGAGGAGCGGCGTTTCGCCGGCGACCGGGTTGATGGCGTTAACCCGCACGCCGGAGGGGGCCAGCTCCACCGCCATGGAGCGCGTGGCGGTGATCATCCACCCCTTGGAGGCGTTGTACCAGGTGAGGCCGGGACGCGGGCTCACCCCGCCGGTGGAGGCGACATTGAGGATCGCCGCCCCGCCTGGCCCCGCGCCCTCAGCTTCGCGGGATGCGGCGGACGCCTTCAGTGCGGGCACGAACGCCTGCGCGGTGAGATAGACGGACTTCGCGTTGACCGCGAAGATCTGATCGAAGGTCTCTTCATCCAGCGCTTCCATGGGCCGTGGCGTATGGCCGACGCCGGCATTGTTGACGAGGATATCGAGCCCGCCGAGCATCCCATCGGCTTTCTGGCGCAAAGCCTCGACTGAGACCGCGCTTGAAACATCCGTCTGCGCCCCTTCAACGCGCGCCCCGGTTTGCTCCACGATGCGCCGGGCGCTCTCATCCGCCGCGGCGCCATTCACGTCCGCGATGAGAACAGCCGCGCCTTCAGCCGCAAACCGCGCGGCGATGCCGAGGCCGAAGCCAGACGCGCCGCCGGTGACGATCGCCCGTTTGCCGGCGAGCCGCTGCGGCCGCCCCGCCTGCCCCACATCGAGCGCTTCCGTTTCAGCCATGATGCACCGCCACCGTTTTCACTGTTGAAAATCCGTAGAGGGCTTCAAAGCCCTTTTCCCGCCCATGTCCGGACGCTTTGACGCCGCCGAAGGGCAACTCCACCCCGCCGCCGGCGCCGTAATTGTTGATGAACACTTGGCCGGACTTCAGCGCCCGGGCGCAGCGCAGAGAGCGCCCCCCGTCGCGCGTCCATACGCCGGCGACGAGGCCGTAGGGCGTTCCGTTGGCGATGGCGAGCGCGTCCGCCTCGCTGTCGAACGGGATAGCGACTTGCACGGGGCCGAAAATTTCCTCCTGGGCCAGAACATGATCCGGCGCCACATTGGCGAAGAAGGTGGGGCGCACATAGCAGCCGCCTTCGGGCGCGTCTTCGGCGATGCGGCCCTCCGCGAAGGGCGAAAGCCCGCTTGCCGCCGCCTTCGCAAGATAGCCTTCGACAATCTCTTTCTGACGGGCGGAGACAAGGGGGCCGAGATCGAGATCTTGAACCGCGGGCCCCGCCGTCAGCGGCGCATAGGCGGCGGCGAGACGCTCGGTGAGTTCATCGAAGATTGTCCGTTCAATGAGAATGCGCGAGGCGGCCGAACAGGTCTGCCCCGCATTCTGCAGCCCGGCGCGCACGAGAAAGGGCAGCGCCGCATCCAAATCGGCGTCGGCGAAGACAATTTGCGGAGACTTCCCGCCGAGTTCCAGCGTCACCGGGGCCGTGTGGCCGCCGGCCGCCCGCTGCACTTTCGCGCCGACGGGGCCAGAACCTGTGAAGGAGACGTGATCGACGCCCGGATGGGCGGCGAGCGCCGCGCCCGCTTCTTCGCCCAGCCCCGGAACCACATTGAGGGCGCCCGGCGGCAATCCCGCCGCCTCCGCGATCTCGGCGAAGGCGAGCGCCGTCATGGCGGCCTCCTCCGCAGGCTTGACGACGCAGGCGTTCCCCATGGCGAGCGCTGCGCCGACAGAGCGGCCGATGATCTGCATGGGATAGTTCCAGGGGATAATATGCCCGGTGACGCCATGGGGCTCCCGCCAGGTCATCACCGAATACCCATCCTGGTAGGGAATAGTGTCCCCATGGATCTTGTCGCAGGCGCCGGCGTAAAACTCCAGATATCTCGCAAGGGCGATGGCGTCAGCGCGCGCCTGGGCGAGCGGTTTTCCCACATCCAGCGCCTCCATATGGGCGAGCGCTTCCGTCCGCTCACTGACGGCGTGGCCCATCCGCGCGAGCGCGCGGCCGCGTTCAAGCGCTGTCATGCGGCCCCACGCCCCGTCAGCCGCCTCCCGCGCGGCGCCCACGGCTGCGTCAATGTCGGCCGCGCTTCCCTTGGCGAGACGCCCCGTCTCCTCCCCTGTCGAGGGATCAAAAATCGGGAGCGTGTCGCCCGCCTGCGGGGGCCGCCAAGCGCCGGCGACGAATATCCGTGTGGGGTCGAACGCGAAGTCGGTCATGGAACAGGGTCTTTCTTCAGGGCGGCCTCAAGGCTCGGCGTCGCGGCGAGCAAGGCTTTGGCGTAATCGCTTTTGGGCGCGTTCATCACGTCCGCCGTCGCGCCTTCCTCCACGATGCGCCCGGCGCGCATCACCAGGGCGCGATCGGTGATGGCTCGCACCACCGCAAGATCATGCGATATAAAGAGATACGCCACATTCAACGTCGCCGAAAGCTCCGCCAAAAGGTGCAAGATCTGCGCGCGGGTCGACACGTCCAACGCCGTCACCGCCTCATCAAACAAGATCAGCTCAGGCTCGACGATCAGCGCCCGTGCAATGGCGAGCCGCTGGCGCTGACCGCCGGAAAACTGATGCGGATGCTTGTCCGCGTCCGCGGGCGCCAGCTGAACGCGGCGGAGCGCCTCCTCAACGCGGGCCCGCCGCGCCGCGCGGGTAAGCGGCGCGTCCAGCAAATGCAACGGCTCGGCCACCAAACGCTCTACCCGCATCCGCGGATTGAAGGCGCCGGCCGGGTCCTGGAACACCACCTGCACTTTTCGGCGCAGGGCGCGCAGCGCGGCCCCGCGCGCGGCCGCGAGGTCTTGGCCGCCCAACAGGATGCGCCCGGATTGCAGTGGCTCTAGCCCCAAGATGGCGCGCATGAGCGTCGACTTGCCGGAGCCCGACTCGCCAATGAGCCCCACCCGCTCCCCGGCGGCGATGGTGAGGCTCACATCGTCCACGGCCGTGTGGCCGCCTGGATAAACGCGGCTCGCCTTCTGGACGCTGAGGAGCGGCGCGGCGTCTTCCAGAATCGGGGCCGCCGATCGGGCCGGGCCGAAATCCTGCGCGGCGGCGAGGAGGCCCAGGGTGTAAGGCGCTTGCGGCGCCCGCAGCACGGCGGCGGCGGACCCTGTCTCAACGATCCGCCCACGCTCCATCACGGCGATGCGATCGGCGATCTCAGCGGCGACGGCGAGATCGTGGGTGATGAAGATCAGCCCGCGGCCGTCGGCCGTGAGGCCCCGAAGAAGATCCAGGATCTCGCCTTGGGCTGTGACGTCGAGGGCCGTCGTCGGCTCATCCGCAATGATGAGCTTCGGTTCCGCCGCAATCGCCATTGCGATCACGACGCGCTGGCGTTGACCGCCAGAAAGCTCGTGCGGGTAGCGGCTCGGCGGCGCCACCCTTGGCTCGAGCCCCACGCGGCGGAGGATGGCGCCGGCGCGCTCCATGGCGTGCGGGCGGCCAAGCCCTTGATGCAGGCGCAGCGCCTCGGCGACCTGGGCGCCCACCCGTTGCAGGGGGTTGAGCGCCGTCATGGGTTCCTGGAAGACCATACCGATCTCAGCGCCGCGCACGCTCTGCATCTCCCGCTCAGACAGCGAGAGGAGCGCGCGCTCGCCCAATCGGATCGCCCCCGAAAGCCGAGCCTCGCGCGGGGCGAGGCCCATGCAGGCGAGCGAGGTGAAGGACTTGCCGGACCCCGACTCCCCCACCAGCGCCAGAGTCTCCCCGGCGGCGACGGAAAGGCTCACCTCCCGCAAGATGGGCCCGCCGGCGATCTCCGCCGAAAGCTTGTCGATCTGCAACAGCGGCGCGCTCACGAGCGCCCGCGCGTTCGGGGGTCGAGTTCATCCCGCAAACCGTCGCCCGCGAGGTTTAGACCGAGGACGGAGAGAACGATGGCGAGCCCGGGGAAGATGGCGACCCAGGGCGCGAACAGCGCCAGCGTCTGCGCCTCCGCCAGAAGCCGTCCCCAACTGGGGGCCGGCGGCGCCACTCCGAGGCCAATGAAGGAGAGCCCCGCTTCCGCAAGCAGTCCGAGGGCGAACTGAATGGTCGCTTGGATAATCAAGAGACCGGCGATGTTCGGCAGGATGTGTTCAGCCGAAATCCGAAAGGGGCCTTTTCCGGCGGTGCGCGCGGCGAGCACAAAGTCGCGCTCCCACAGGCTCAAAGCCGCGGCCCGGGCGAGGCGAGCGAAGACGGGGGTGTTAAAAACGCCGATGGCGACGGCCGCGTTGAACGCGCCGGGGCCAAGCCATGCGGTGAGCAGGATCGCAAGCAATACAGCCGGAAAGGCGAAGACAACGTCGTTGGCCCGCATCACCAAACTGTCGATGGGCCCGCGCTGAGCCGCCGCCAACAGGCCAAGCGGCGCGCCAAGCCCTGCGCCCAGGGCGACCGCCACAAAGGCCACCATCACCGAGTACCGCGCGCCGGCGAGCAAGATGGAGAGAATATCCCGGCCCAAATGATCGGTGCCCATCCAATGGGCGGCGGAGGGAGGGAGCAAGCGATTGTCCAAGTCGATCAGCGTCGGGTCGTAGGGCGTCCACAGGAGCCCCAACACCGTTGCGAGGGCGAGGAGCCCGGTGAGACCGCCGCCAATCGCGAGGCTCGGGTTGCGCGCCGCCAGCCGCTTGCCCGCGGCCGCCGCAGCGCTGGCGCGCCCGAGGAGCGGCGCGGTCACGTCCCCCTCTCCGTCCGCTTGCCGGCCCGCACCCGCGGATCGACCAGGGCGTAGAGAGCGTCGACAATGAAGTTCACAAGCACGACGGCGAAGACGAGCGTCATGACGACGCCTTTCACCACCGCGAGATCCCGCTGGGCGACGCCTTGCAACGCAAGCCGCCCAAGCCCCGGCAGGAAAAACACGTTTTCGATGATGACCGCGCCGGCCAACAAGAAGGAGAATTGCAGTCCAAGGATGGTCAAGACGGGAATGAGCGCGTTGCGCAAAGCGTGGCGGCGCAGCGTCGCGCCTTCGCTCAGCCCCTTAGCGCGGGCGGTGCGCACATAATCCTCGCCGAGCGTATCGAGCAAGGCGCCGCGCAAAACCCGCGTCAAGATAGCGGCCTGGGGCAGCGCCAGGGCGATGGCCGGGAGCGTGAGGGCGCCGAGCGCCGCGCCGACGCCGGCGTCCCAGCCCGGAAAGCCGCCCGCCGACGTCCAGCCCAGGCCCATCGCGAAGATCAGAACAAGGAGGATGCCGACCCAGAAGTTGGGCGCGGCGACGCCCAGTTGCGCAAAGCCGGAGATGGCGGCGCCCAAAGGCTGGCCGCGCCGCGCCGCGGCGGCGACGCCCAGCGGAAAGGCGATAGCGGCGGCAAGCGCCAGCGATAGGACGGCGAGCGGCGCCGACACCTCAAGGCGCTCCCAAATAAGGCTGCCGACGGGAACCCGGTAGGTGTAACTCACCCCGAAATCGCCGGCGAGCATACCGCCCAGCCACCGCGCGTAGCGGGCCGCCAAACCGCCATCGAGCCCCAGCTCCGCGCGCAAAGCCGCCAGCGCGTCCGGCGAGGCGTTCAGCCCCAGGATGACAGCGGCGGGATCACCCGGCGCCGCCTCCAGCAACGCGAAGACCGCGACCGACGCAATGAGCAGCGTCGCCGCCAGCAAAACGAGGCGTTCTGCGAGAAAACGGATCATCGGCGCCGCGCCGGGACGTCAGAGGACCGCATGGGACGATGCGGGCTCATGACGCCTCCTCCCAGTATACGGCGGAGAGGTCGTTCGCTTGGATCGGCGCGTTCGCCCAAAGGCCCTTCAGGCGTGCGTCCCACACCCCAATCTTCGGGATCTGGAACAGGAACACGTTCGCCGCATCGTCGCTCAGAATGCGCTGCGCTTCTGCGAGCAGGCGATGCCGGTCGCGCTCGTCTGTCGCCGTCTCGACCCGCCTCATTATCTCGTCGAAGCTCTCGTTTTTGTACTGAAAATAGTACTCGTCGCGGGCGTAGATGCCGATATCGAGGGGTTCTGTATGGGCGATCACCGTTGCGTCATAGTCTTTCTGTGTAAAGACGCTATCGAGCCAGCGCGCCCACTCCACAGGTTCGATGCGCGCCTGGACGCCCACAGCGCGCAATTGCCCTGCGATAATTTCAGCGCCGCGTCGCGCATATCCCGGCGGCGGCGCGGCGATGGAGATTTCGCGGCGCGGGAGCGGCCACGCCCGATCAAGAACCGCCGCGGCGGCGTCAGGCGCATGCGGATAGCGGCCGGTAAGGTCGACATAAGCGGGGTGGTGCGGCGCGAAGTGGGAGCCAATGGGCGCGCCGAACCCGAACATGGCGCCGTCGATAAGCGCCCGCCGGTTGACGGCTTGCGCGAGGCCCCGGCGCACATCGGGGCGATCAAACGGCGCGCGCCCATTGTTCAGGGCAAGGATCGTCTCCCCTTCCGTGGTGCCGACGACAATGGCGAACCGGGGATCGCGGCGCAGCAATGCGATATTCTCCGGCGCCGGGAAGTTCGGAAAGGCGTCCACATCGCCCGCCAGCAACGCAGCGAAGGCCGCCGGCGGCTCCGGCACTATGCGAAACTCCGCCCTCGCGATGCGCGCCTTCGCGCCCCAATAAGCGTCGTTGCGCTCTATGATAATGCGGTCGCCGCGCCGCCACCGGGCGAACCGGAACGGCCCCGTGCCGACAGGCTGCGTGAGGTTCTCTGCATCCGTTCCTGCGCGCACAATCGCCGCATCGCCCTGCCCAAGATTGAACAGCAACGAGCCGTCGGCGCGCGAGAGCTGAAGCTCCACAGCATAAGGCCCCGCCTCCGAAACCTCACTAATGGCGGCAAAGAACGCACGGTTGGCGTTGAGGCTCCCGTCCGCCCGCGCCCGGTTTAAGGCGTAAACAACGTCAGCGGACGAAAAGCTGGCGCCGTCATGGAAGAGAACGCCGTCGCGCAGCGCGAAACGGTAGCGCAGACCGTCGCTTGACACCTCCCAGGCCGAAGCCAAACCGGGCCCGACGGAGCCATCTTCGCCAATCCGGGTGAGCCCTTCGAAGATATTGAGAAAGGAGACCTCGTCGATCGCCGCCGCCGCGCCCGCCGTCGGATCGAGATGCGGCGGCTCCAAGGCGACGCCAATGCGCACAGCGCCGCCTTCACCAAGCTCATCGCGCTCCGCTCCGCATGCGGAAAGGAAAAGCGCGATAAGCGCGCAAATACCTATAGGGAAGGCGGCGCGCAGCGGCTGGCTCTTCTTACGCTGCGAGCTTGCCGCCGGTGAGCAGCGCGTAAGTCGTCCGCGCCATGACTTCAGCGGACGCCACGAGATCGTCGATCGCCACATATTCATCGGGCTGGTGCGCCAGATCCAGAATGCCGGGGCCGTAAGCGATGCAGTCCTTCAAGCGGCCAATCCGATCGATGTGTTTTTGATCGTACGTGCCGGGAGAGCAGACGATCTCAGGCTCCGCGCCCAACACATCGCGAATGGCTTTCTCCGTCTCCCGCACCACCGGCGCGTCGCGGTCCGCCATGGTCGGCTCCACGGAGAACAGCTCCCGCAGTTCATAGGAGAAGTTTGGCCGTTCATCCCTCAGCTTATTGAGCAGCGCCTCAATCTCGCCGCGTACGGACGCGGCGCTTTCCTCAGCCAGAAAACGCCGGTCGACGACCATACGGCAGGAATCGGGAACGCATGGCGAGGGCAGCCCAGCTTGGCCCTCGCCGCGCTCGGGCTCCACCTGGCCGCCATGGATCGAATTGATGTTGAGCGTGGATTGGCGCGCGCCGTCCGGCACCACTGGCATCTCCGTCGTGCGCGCGGCGAGCGCCGGGAACAGGTCCCGCTCCATCGCCTCCATGGCCGCGCCCATATGGCGAACGGCACAGTCGCCGAGAAACGGCATCGATCCGTGGGCGATCCGTCCTTTGGTTTCGATCTCGCCCCACCATACGCCGCGATGGCCGATGCACACCCGGTCGACATTCAACGGTTCTGGAATAATCACATGGTCGACGCGCGGTTTGGAGAAGAACCCGCGCTCAGCGAGATAGGCGACGCCGCCATAGCCGCCGGACTCTTCATCGGCCGTGCCGGATATTTCGATGGCGCCGGGCGGCTCCAGGCCGGAGTCGATCAAGGCCTCCGCAGCGATGATCGAGGCGGCGATCCCGCCTTTCATATCGCAGGCGCCGCGGCCGTAGACTTTGCCGTCTTCGACAACGCCTTCGAAGGGCGGTTTCGTCCAACCATGCCCCGCCTCGACCACGTCAATATGGCCGTTGAAATGCACGCACGGGCCTGGCTGGCCGCTCTCCCACCGGGCGACCACGTTCACGCGTGGGTAGACCGCGCTGTCGCCGGGCGCGCCCTCGCCGCGCACATAGGCGATCTCAAACCCGCGCCGCCGCAGCCGCTCGCCAATCAGCTCGGCGCACTCGCGGTAGCCTTCGCCGGGCGGGTTCACCGTCGGCAAACGAATGAGCGCCTGCGTCAGGCGCGTAACCTCTTCGCGCCGATCCGCGACGCGCTTGGTTAATGCATCAAGGCGATCCGACAATCCCGCATCCTTCAAACCAAAATACGCGCTTTGTCGTTCCTTAACGTAGCGCCGTTAGGTAATACAAGCCAGCTTCTCTTGGCGCGCATCTTGCGAAGGTTCTAGAGGATAAAAAGGGCCAGCTCTTTGGAAGGGGCGCGCCTTGCGCCCTTGCAATAGGCCCTTACGCAGCGCACCCTGCGCCCGATGGCTGGGGGGGACATGGCCGATACAAAAGCAATGGGTCTGAGGCGTCCCGCTGAGCGTGGAAAAGCGCGCAGACGCGTGCTTTCGTTAGCGCGCCTCGCCGTTTCAGCCCTGCTCGTATCCCTTACGGGCACATGGGCGGCCATAGCCCAGGATGGGCCCGATCAGCCGACCAGCGCAGTTGCGGAGACAGGGAAGCGCTGCGGCAAAAGCAAGCCGCCAGCAGACGGCGACGTGCCCCTCTCCTACCCGCTGTTTTGCGCCAGCGGCGATGGCGACGCCGTTGAAACCGGGACGTATGATCCCGAAACCCGCTCCGGAAAACGCATTCTCGTTCCGGACGGGACCACCTGGCGGCGCGGCCATGGCGTGCGGATTGAGCATGCCGGCGCCGCGCGCAAGCTTTCCGTAGCCACCCTATCGCCGGATCGCGACAGCGGGGCCAAATGCCAGTTGAAAGGCCAGTCGACGTCAACCAATGTTGAATTGTGTGTCGCAACGCTCAAGACGTCGACGTCGTTTGAGGGCCATGACGAGCTGCTCCTTCGCATCCGCACCGATAAGCCGGCGGCGCGGGGCGACCTCCAGATTATTTTGATGGATGAGGATGACGGCTTTGCCGAGAAGGGCGTCCTTGATGTACCGGCCCTGAAGGCGGGCGACTGGCAATGGGCCGGCGCTGGCATCCAAGGCCTCACAGAACGGCGCTATGGACAGATTGTTGGCGGCCTTGAGCGGGTGATCGGCTTCAAACTCATCTGCCGACGCAATTGCGTGGACCGGCAGGTCCAACTCGCCGAGCCACAATTGTCGCTGGATCATATCACCAAGGTCTCCAAGGTCGACCGGCTGGAGGGCGGCGGGGCCGCCCTCACCCGAGAGACAACGCCGCGCCGCCGGGTTGTCGGCTCCAAGGTGTTCCATGACGACACCGCCGCCGTTCGCGCCTGGTTGGATGTCGCCCGCCGCAAGGGAGGCGCGCGGCTGACGGCGCCGCCTGGCGTTTACTACCTGTCGAACGACGCCGGTTTCGCGAACGATCTTCGGCTGTTTAAGGACACGGCTATCGCTTGTGCGGGACCGGACGAGACCGTGTTCCGGAATTCCGGCAAAGCGCAGACGGGCCGGGCGCGCATGTTCCGCAGCCGGGTGAGCGAGAAAGACGATGTTGGCCTCTATCCAGAGCTGGAGCCGGACAACATCTCCGTTCGCGATTGCGGTTTCGACCTGAACGGCTGGAACGCGCGCGATTTCCTCACCGTCTTCACGATCTACGGCGACACCCAAACGCAAGTCTTCGCCGATAATATCCGCTTTGAGAACAACCACTTTTACGACAGCCGCTCGCCAGGGCGTTATGGCTGCGATCTTGATCAGGATTTTTGCCGCATCCTGCAGCGCCAATTCATTGTGGTGCTGGTCGCCAATGATGTGGTCATCGCCAACAATCGTATGCGCGACGGCGGGCGGATCAAAGTCGGCCAGCCCGGTAATAATATTGAGGTCTACGGCAACACGCTGGATCTGGTGAACGACAACGGCATCACCTTCGTCGATTTTCAGCGGGACGAGTGCCGCCGGATCGGCCGCTGCGTCACCCAAAACATCCGCATTCACAACAACCGCATCAAAGACGCGATCGGGGCTGGGATCTTCTTTGGCGGCGACGGCGAGATCAAGATCGGCCGCGACATCACGGTGCGCGACGTTGAGATCTACGACAACGAGATCACCGGCTACTTCCACAACGGGATCAAGGCGCTGTTCCCGCCGGATGTGGAGAATATTCGCATCCACAACAACCGCATCATCCGCACACGGGCGCGGCCAGACCTGAAGAAGATCGCAACCCGCGGCATTCTGCTTCGCACCTATGCAGGCCCCGCCAAGAACGTGACCATTACGGACAATCTCATTGCAGCAAGCGGCGAGCATGCGGCATTTAATGGCGGCGGGGTGGCGCTGCGCGGCAAAGGCTTTGAAGGCCTCACGGTGACGGGCAACGACATCGCCTGCGATGGTTGCGCCTATATGGAAAACGGCGTCTTCATGACGGCGCAAGGCGACGCCCTCGGCGGCAATGACGACGCCATCTACGATCGCAGCGTCCGGATCTCCGGAAATCGGATTTTCCAAGGCGCGACGGGCATGACGCTGCTGCGCAACTTCGACGGCGCGGAGATCAAGGACAATCTGCTCTGCCGGACGCGCGAGGAGAACGGATCGGCCTTAAGGCTGCGCGCCGACATTCGCGGTCGCATCGAAGACAACGCGCTGGTTGACGGGGCGGGCTTCGGCGTCGAGTGCTTCGGGCCGACGGCTCTGCGCAAGGCTTTGCCGCTGACGCGCAACTATTTCGATGGGAACGCTCGCGGCGCCTACAAAAACTGCCCTGGTCCAGAAAAAGCGGCGGCGGCGCCGCCGGCGAGCGCGCCCTCTTGTGCAGAAGCCGCCGAAGAGCTCTCAGATCTCACAATCGAGCCGCATCCCTCATTCGGCGTCAATCGGTGAGCGAGCGATGACGCGGCCCGCCCATAAGACCCTGTTCGCCGCGACGATGAGCCAGGTCTGTGTTCGCCTATCGTAAAGACATCGACGGCTTGCGCGCCCTGGCGGTGCTCGCCGTCGTGTTCTTCCACGGCCACATCGCCGGGTTCACTGGAGGATATGTCGGCGTCGACATCTTCTTCGTCGTTTCCGGCTACCTCATCATCGGGATCATCTCCAAGGATCTAAAAGCCGGGCGCTTTACGTATATGCGCTTTTATGAGCGCCGCATCCGCCGCTTGTTTCCTGCGCTCTTCTGTATGCTTACGGTCACAGCGGCGGTTTCCTACTTTGTGTTGCTGCCGCTTGATCTTGAGGATTTCGGCAAGAGCGCGCTCGCCGCATCGCTCTCATCCTCCAACATATTGTTCTGGCGGCAGTTCGGTTATTTCGGGGACAGCGCCGATTACGCGCCGCTGCTCCACACCTGGTCTTTGTCTGTTGAGGAACAATTCTATCTGATCTTCCCGCCGCTCCTGGCGGCGCTGGCGGCGCGGCGCCCAAGCACGCGCTGGACGGCCCTCTGGGCAATCGGGATTCTCTCGTTCCTCGCCGCCGTATGGGGCGTGCGCGCCGCGCCGCAGGCGAGTTTTTACTTGCCGCATACGCGCGCCTGGGAGTTCCTGCTTGGCGGGTTTCTCGCCCTCGGGTTGCCGCCGGCGGCGCCGCGCGGCGTTTTCGGGCGGCTCCTGCGGGAAACCTGCGGCCTCGCCGGCCTCGCCCTTATTGGCGGGAGCTTCGTTCTTTTCGACGCGGAAACGCCGTTCCCCGGGGTGATGGCCTTGCCCCCGACGCTCGGCGCGGCGCTTATCATCTATGCGGGCCTTGGCGCCGATGCGCGCACCGCGCCTCTCGTGACGCGGCTGCTCAGCCTGAAGCCGATCGTGTTCGTGGGTCTGATTTCCTATTCACTCTATCTCTGGCATTGGCCGATCTGGGTGTTCGCCAACTACACCCCCCACCAGAACATCTCTCTAGTGAGCCAAGCCGTATGGCTCGCCGCATCCTTCGCGGCCGCGTACCTGTCGTGGCGGTTTATCGAGACGCCGTTCCGCCGCGGCCGCGTCCAAAACGGCCAGGACAGCGCGCACGCGCGGTGGCCCGCCCTCGCCGCCGGCGGCGCGCTGATGGCGACAGGCGTCGCCGGCGGCGGCGCGCTCTATCTCATGGAAGGCGCCCCGTGGCGCGTCGATCCGCAAATCGCAGCTTTGGAGGCCCAGGCATCGGGCAATAGTAAACCTGGCCGCGCCTGCCACGCCGACGGCGTCCGCCACATGACGCTTCAAACGAGCTGCGTACACGGCGCGGACGCGGATCCAATTTTCGCCGTATGGGCGGACAGCCACGGTGTCGAACTCGCCGCCAGAGCCGGAGAGGTGGCGGCTGAGTACGGATTATCGGTGCAGCAATTCACCTTGAACGCCTGTCCGCCGGCGCTCGGTTTTGAAGCGGACTTCACGCCCGGATGCCGCGCCCGGAACGACGCCGTTTTTGGATGGCTAGAAGCTCACCCCACCGTCGATACGGTGATCTTGGCGGCGCAATACGGCAAAAGCGCTTACGTTGAAATGGAGAGCGCGTTCCTCGACGGCATGCAAGCCAGCATCGACGCCCTCGAAGCAGCTGGCAAGAAAGTGGTGCTGGTCTACCCCTACCCAACCTATGAGCGCCCGGTGCCGCGCAGGCTCGCACTCGCGGCCCGCAGCGGCGCCGACCTCACGCGTATGGGCGTGGACACAAAGCACTTCGTGGAGAGTCACGCCAACAGTTTTGCGTTCCTGGACCGGCAACCGGACAGACTTGTCGTCGGCCGGCTCTATCCCCACAAAGCCGTTTGTGATGAAACGCTCTGCCATCTCTATGCGGATGGCGTCTCTCTCTATTTTGATGAGGATCACATGAGCGACGCCGCCGTTTCCCGCGCTGTTGAGGAACTGCGGCCGATATTCAAGGCGCGATCAAATTGCGAAGGGGCGGACGGCGCCGTCTGCACTCAAACCGTCGCCGCGCGTTAGATCCGGACGGCTAGAGCGAATTGCAGGACAAGCGGATCACCGGTTTCGCGTCCGCAATTCGCGCAGACATAGACTTAGAGCCGTTTGCGACCGCGAAACTGTCTCATACCAGACGCGAACAGCTCTAGGCTTATCTGTAGAGTGATTATCTGGACAAAGCCTGTTTCGCGCTAAGGAGCGGCGCGTAAACAGCGCCGCGCAAGGCGAGATTAAGCGCGAGGTTGACGCGTCCCGAAAGCGTCATTTCGACTGGCGACAAAGGGAACTCCACGTCCACATCGCCCATTTGGCGCGGCCAAATATGCTCCTGGAAATAGTCCCAGAGCTGAAAATCAAGCGCATTGTTCTCTAGGATTTGCGCTTGCGTCTCCTCGCTTAACTCAGGACGCGTCGGTTTGGAGACGTTCTTCTTGTAGTCTTTGATGACTTGGAAGCCGAGACCGGAGGCTTTGGAAATCATCGCCAAGGAGAGGTCAAGCTGGTCCAAACGGCCCACGAAATGAAACAACGTCTCCATGGCGTCGATGGCCTTTTGCAGGTTTTCCTCGCCGGCAAGCCAGCGGACCTGCAGGTTCCGCATGGCTTTGCGGCCGGCCCAG
>JBCDJH010000013.1:0-13993 GCA_038747965.1 Pseudomonadota bacterium | reverse complement strand
TTATGGAGCGCTCGACGACGAGTTTCGCAAAAGGCAGGTTTGTTTCAAACGCATAGAATCTCAGCTCTTGCAGGGCCGTGACGCGAAATCGCGTTTTCGTTCCGGACTTCGGCGTTATCCGGCCGGTCGCGCCAACGACGAAGGGCCCGCTCAACTCCGCATCCGCCAATCCTTGATCCCAAAGCCTCCAGGTCTGCGGCGTCGTCAATAAAAACCATATCCGCTCTGGCGCCGCGCGCGTTTCGACTTCGTGAAAGAAGCGCGCGTTTGCGCCTTCGGCGATTGTTAGTTTCGGCATCGACGGTCAGTCCTTCGCATAGGAGGTGAGGCAACGGGATGACTGTTCTGAGCGCCCGCCCCGTCTCGAACGCATCTCCAGAATGAATATTATTCATACCTGGTGTCGGTGGACGCTGGCGTCAACTCTTTTTATTGAGACAGCATGACGAAGCGCCGTGTGATGGATCCTGACGGCAAGCGCGCCGCGATCATGGCGAGCGCGGAACGGCTGTTCGCCGAAAAGGGCTACACGCGCGCGACGATTGCCGACGTCGCGGACGCGGCGGGCGTGGCCGTCGGCAGCGTCTATCGTTTGTTTCCCGATAAGCCCGCGTTGCTGGCCGCTCTCCATCAGCGGATGGAGCAGCGCTTCGTTGATGTGATGAGAAAGGGCTGGGGCGAGGCTGAACACTACGCGGATCGGTTCGCGCCAATGATTGAAGGCTTGCTGAAGGAAACAGAGCGCCTCCGCGAAATCATGCCCCTCTATGCGATGACGAAGGACATGGCCGGCGCGACGGACTATGTCCCTAACGCCCTGATGATCGAAACAATATCGCGCTTGTATACGGACGGCGTAGCAGCGGGAGCTTTCCGAAAGATCGACCTGTCCGTTCAAGCGCATCTCGGCTTCGCCATGGTTGAAGGCGGGATACGCGCATGGATGGCGAACCCCTCCAAACAACGCATGAAGGCGGTGACAAAGGAGTTAGCGGAAGTATTCCGCCGCGCCTTCGTGAAACCCTAGCGCGCGCCAATAGCGGTGCGATCAGCGCCGTCAGTCAGCGGATGGCGCGCCGACACGGAAGAAAAACACCGTCCGCTCTTTTCCCTGGCCGGTTCGAACGCGCGCGGCGCCTAGGAACTCAGTCTCGCCGAGTGTTTCCGGGGGCGGTGCGGCGGACTTTGTGACGAACAGGGAGGGTTCCTCAGCGCGCATGATCGGGAGCGCGGCTTCGAAATGGTTGCGGGGCGCGGGGTGCGGAGCATGGACACGGATGCGACCAGCGAGGGTCTCATCGCCCCGGCCGTAATAGAGAAGCGCGGCGGCCACATCGCGGTTCTGCGCAATCACCGGCAAGCCGCCTTGCCGCCGCGCTGTTTCGGCGACCACCGCCGCCGTCGTCTCCCAGCCCCGCACGCGCTTGAATGCGTTGGCGAGCCCGGCTTCGTCCGCCCAGTTCGGCTGTGCGGCGAGGCCAAGCAAGCCCGCGCCGAGGGCGAGATGCGCCGCAACGACGCCCTTCAGTAGAGGCGTCCACTGACGGTTGAGTAGCCACGCTGTCGTCATCAAGGTGACGGCTGGGATGGCGGCGGCCGCCCAGTTGGCGTGGGCGCGCGAGATGAATGCCTGAGCGAGGATGATAAGGAGGATGGGCGCCGAAAACGCGATCAGCAAACGGTCGGCCTTGCTCGGCGCCCCGCCCCGTCCTCGCCCCCCGCGCACCACGAAGAGGGCTGCGCCCGCGAGGAGCGCCGCGAAATAAAGCGGTCCGAACACCACGAATTGATCGCCGAAGAACTTCAAGAACGCGTCCGGATTGAAAAGGCTGGCGCCCCAATTGGCGTTGGCGGCCGTGTGGGAGACGGTGGAGAACCCGTTGCGGGCGTTCCACAGAAGGTTGGGCGACATGGCGGCGAGGGCGCCAGCGCCGACAAGGGCGCCGTGGCTGCTGAGCAGGAAGCTGCGGGCGTCCCGCCGGATGAGAGCGGTGAGGCCCGCCGCAAGCGCGAAATAAATCATCGCATACTTCGCCAGAAAGCCCGCGCCGATCAGAAGCCCAAGGGCGAGGGATTTGGCGAGTGTTCGCCGCTCCAGCGACGCGGCGAAGAGCGCGAGCGCGCTCGTCCAACACAGCAGCAACGGCGCGTCCGTGCTGGCGACGCCGGAGGACAGGGAGGCGGCGGGCAGCGCCAAATAGCCGAGCCCCGCCCAAAACCCGACGCGGTCTGAATAAAGCGCGCGGCCGAGGAGGTAGAGCGCCCAGGCCGTTCCCCCATGGAGCAGCGGGAAGGCGAGCCGCACCGCCCATTCGGCGTTTCCAAAAAGGGCCGTTGAAGCCCCGATGATCCAGGCGATCAGCGGCGGCTTGGAGAAGTACCCGAAGTCGAACGAACGGCTCCAATGCCAGTACTGAGATTCGTCCGTTCCAAGATCGAGTTGGTTGAAAAAGAGGCCCAGAACGCGCGCGCCGACTATTGCGAGGATCAACAGGCCGAACAGACGGCTGCGACTGACGCTCTCTTTGCTCAGCGTTCGAACTTGTCTCATGGCCTCTGCTCTTTGGCCGGAGGCGCTGCGCCCGGCGAGCCGCGCAGCTTGTATAGCGACAGCGTCACCTCATCGCCGTTCGAGTAATTCAGGCCCGAAACGCGCCCTGTTCGTTGAAGGTTCAGGCCCAATCGCCGAGCTTCCGCCAAAAAGGCCGCCTCCTGTCTTTTTTCCACCGCAGCGCCCTGATTGCCACCGGCGGCGGGGCTCAGATGTTGCGCTGCGCCCTCTGCTGTCGTGAGCTCGGTTTCGGTTCCCAGAAGGAAAACGGCGCTTGGTTCATAATAGCCTGTCAGGGCGACCGGACTTTGATCGGCCATCGCGGTAGCCACTTGTTCGCTTACGCGGAGGCGGTCGAGGCTGGGCAAGCTCGCTTCCAAAAGCCAGACGGAGATGGCGGCGCTGAGGGCGACGCTCAGCGTCGCCGCGGAGAGGATGCGCCCCGCCCACACGCGCCACGTTATGAACGCTGAGCCTGCGGCGATCACGCCCGCGACAGCGATATCGAGGGGCTGCGCGCCGGCGGAGCGGTAAAGCTCCGGCCCGGCCACGCAAAGTCCGGCGAGCGTCAATGCTATCAGCAGCCAAAAAAGCGTGTTTACGCGCCAGGGCCACACCGGGCCGCCGCGTTCTTGGGCCGTGAGGATGGCGCGCGCGCAGAGGATGGCGAGGGCGGGATAGAGCGGCAGCACGTAGTGGGGCAGCTTAGTGCTCGCCGCCTCGAACATGATCCAGGCGGGCAGCGCCCAGGCGACGCAGAAGCGCAATCGCGGGTCCGTTTGCTCCCGCCAAACGAGGAGCGCGGCGGGAATGAGCGCCAGCGAGGCCGGCCAAAACGTCGCCCAGACGAGCGCCAGATAGTAGCCGGGCGGCGCCCCGTGGGATTCTTGCCCCTCCGCCACCTTGCCCAGCATGTCCCCGCCCACCGCCTCGACGAAGAAGCGGCCCTCCGTGGCGAGACCGATGGCGATGGCCCAGGGACCCGAGATCGCAACCAGCAGCGCCAAGCCGCGTAGAGGCCGAAGAGAGCGCACGAGCCGCAGCGAGCGATCGGCGAAGAAGACACCCAAAATAGTGAGGGCCGAGATCGCCGGCCCGATGGGCCCCTTCACCAGCACGCTGAGACCGGTCGCCCCCCAAAAGAGCCAGGCCCAAGCGGCGGCGCCTTGGTCGTCGGTTCGTCCGGTCGCGGTGAGATAAAGCTTAGCGAGCGCCCCTTGCGCGACGGCGATCAGCGCGGCGAGCACGGCGTCGGTCTTAGCGATGGTGGCCTCGCCGATGAGGCCGAGGCTCGCGGCCATAAAGAGCCCCGCCAGGAGCCCAGTCGGCGTTCCGAACAAGAGAGCGCCGATCCAACAGGTGGCGGCCGCGGTCGCAACGGCCCCTGCAATGGACGGGAGGCGGTAGGCCCAAATCTCCCGCGCCTCCGCTGACGAGACGGCCGCGACGCTCGCCGCTTGCAGCCAGTGGATGCCCGCCGGCTTTTTGTTGCGCTCCGCGTCCTGAAACTGGATGCGCACGAAGTCGCCGGTCTCCAGCATTTGCGCGGTGGCTTGGGCGAAGCGGGATTCGTCGCGGTCCAGGGGCGGCAGCGACGCCGTTCCGGGCAATGCCACGGCGAGCGCGAAGATGGCGACCACAAGCGTCGGATGGGCGCGGCACAGTCGCCAAAGCCGGTCCCGAAGACGCGCGGGCGAGATGCTGCTGGAGGGCGTCATAAACTCGGCTCACACCCTTCGCGCGCGCCGCTGAGGGCCGCCGTCGCCCGTTCAGCTTGTAAGATAAGGCGTTTGACCCTAGACGTGCCCGCCAGGTCAAGCCGAAGCTGGCGCGCCACGTCTTCGGCCTTGGGAGTCCATGAGAGTGTCAGAAGCGTCCCGTCTAAACCCGGACGTCAGCGTCGTTTGCCCGGTTTTCAATGAGGAAGACAACGTCGCTCCGCTGATCGCCGAAATCGAGGCGGCGCTCGGCCCGCGCGGGGCCTTTGAGATCCTCATCGTCGATGATTGCTCAACCGACGCCACCCCTGAACGCCTCGCCGCTTTGAGCGCGGATCGTCCGCATCTGCGCGTTCTTCGTCACGGCGCCAATGCGGGGCAGAGCCGGGCGCTTCGAACTGGGGTGTTGGCGGCCCGCGCATCGCTCGTCGTCACTTTAGATGGCGACGGCCAGAATGATCCGGCGGACATGCCGGCCTTGCTCGATAAGTTGCGACGGGACGGAGCGCCGGCCGATCTCGGCATGGTCGCCGGCCAACGGCGGCGGCGCAAAGACACGCTGGCCAAACGCTGGGCCTCTCGGGCGGCCAACGGGGTTCGCAAGCGCATTCTGCAAGACGGCGCCGACGATACCGGTTGCGGCCTCAAGGCTTTCGAGCGAGAGGCGTTTCTTCGGATCCCTTATTTTGACCACGTGCATCGCTATTTGCCGGCGATGATGCTGCGGGAAGGCTATCGCGTCGAATATCGCGACGTGGGCCATCGGCCGCGGCGATACGGGGTTTCCAAATACACCAACTGGCGGCGCGCGGCGGTGGCCGTTCGCGATCTGCTCGGCGTCGTTTGGCTGCGTCAACGCTGTCGCTCGCCCGGGCCGGTGCGCGAGCTTTAGATGCGCGCCTGAGCGCAAGCCAGAATTGCCGCGCCGGCCCGAAGCGGCTATTCTCGCAACGCCGCAGGAGAAACGCGCAGTAGGGGGCGCGGGCCGGCGGTTTTGGGGAGAGAGTTCATGTTTCTCGTGCTGCCGCTTCTGGTGATCCCGCTTGTCATTTACGCCGTTTTGGCGTTGCGCCGGGGCACAGGCGTTTTTGATCAACAGCTGACCAGCGTTGGGATGATGTCGTCTGATATGTGGACGATCACGGTGGGCGATCTCATCGTCATGGGGAGCTTGATCTTGCTCTTCATTGAAATTCTGCGGGCGACGCAGACCCACGCGAGTTCGATCATCAATCACGTGCTGTCGATGATCGTCTTTATCGTCGCCATGCTCCTGTTCGTGATGGCGCCAGGCTTCGGTACGTCGACGTTCTTCATCTTCATTTTGATGACGCTGCTTGATGTCATGGCCGGCTTCATTGTGACGATCGTCTCCGCCCGCCGCGACTTTGGCGTTGCTGACGGCGCGTTTGGTCCGAAGGGCTAGGCGCGCTCTAAGCCGTCAAACCGTCGGCCTCAGTGAGGACGAAACCTAGGCGGTGAGGTTGAGGTTGGTCCCGAGCGTCGCCTCGTGCTCCTCAGACGCGTCGGTGCGGGCCTGGCGATCCTCATAGCGGCGCGCCGCGATTTCCGTGATCGCAAGGCGCCGAGCGCCTGGGGACGAGTAGCCGTTGTATCCGGTGTTGATGTCCCACTGGGAAGCGCCCATCGCACGCGCCTGACGTCGACGCGCCTTCGCCGATCCAGAGCGGTTTGGGGCCGGCGCGCGCACCGCGACCGCGCGGCTTTCCGAGCCGCCGGCGGTTTCCTGTCCCGAAATGATGCAGTCGTCGAAGGTCATAGGCAGGAAGTTGCAAGCCGTTGACCGTCTGGCGGCCGCCTCCCGCTTTCCACTGCGCTTTAGCAATCTTTAAGGCATGGGCCTTAGCGTTCCGGCGTTCACCGGGAATATGCGTACATGGTCCAGCCCTCTCCCTCGTCGCCAGCGCGCGCGCCCAAAGCAGCGGAGGCGCCCGGCGCGTCTAAGCTATGCGGCGAAGTGAGCGACGCGGCCGCGTTGCGGCTCGCTTTGAGGGCGTCGCAAGCGGTGGGTTTCGAGTACTGGCCGGATGAAGACCGTTTTCTCTGGACGGAGTTGAGCCTCGCGGAGCGCTTGTTCGGCGCTACGGATCCGAAGCTCGGCGGCGGCATGCGCGCTTTTCAGAAACGGCTGTCGGAAGACGGCGCGGATCGCCGAGAGGCGTCCCTCGCCGCGTTGTTCGCCAGCGCCCGAGATGAGCCCGCCTTCTACCGGTTGGAGTACCAGGCCACGGGCGCCGATCCCGTCCATTGGATTGAAGAGTCCGGCAGCGTCTACCGCGACGACGACGGGCGCATTCGCTGCGTCGGCCTGATGCGCGCCATTGACGATCAGCGCCGCCGGGAGGAGGAGCTGGCGGAGCTGCTCTCTCAAGACGATCTAACCGGTCATCTGACGCGGGCGCGGTTGCGCGCGGAACTCGACGCCAAGGCTCAGCTCGCCAAAGACGACATGGTCTACATTGTCGCCGGCATCGACGATTTGGGCGCCGTCAACAGCGACTTCGGCTTTGACGTCGCCGACGAGTTGATCTTTCAGGTGGGCGCCCGGCTCACCACGGTGATGCGCGACGGCGACTGCATCGGCAGAGCCGCCGGCAACAAGTTTTGCCTGATCCTCAATCCCTGCACCCCGACGGAGTTGGCGGACCGAACCCGCGATATCATCGCCGCCGTTCGCGGAGCGCTGGTTGAGACGAAAGCCGGCGGCATCGCCGCGTCGGTCTCGCTTGGCTGCGTCGTGTTGGGGGACGATGTCGCCACCGGCGAGATCGCCATGACCCGAGCGGAGGCGGCTCTTGACGAGGAGCGGGGCCGCGGCCGCGCGAGCTGCTCAATCTTCACGCCGAAGACGGATGTTATCGGATCGCGTCGGCGCAACTCGCATCTGACGGACGAGATTCTCTCGGCGTTGAACGAACGCCGAGTGCACGTCGCATTTCAGCCAATCGTCCGCGACGTCGGCGAGACGCCCAGTTCCTACGAATGCCTTGTGCGCCTCATGCGCGCCAACGGCGACATTGCGCCGGCTGGCGAGATCATCGGAGCGGCGGAACGGCTGGGCCTCGTGCATCTTCTCGACCGCCGGGTTCTCGAGTTGGCGACCGGCGTCTTGAAGCGGGTGCCCGCCATCCATCTCAATCTCAATGTTTCCTGGGACACGGTCAAAGACCCTGTCTGGATGGATGGGTACTTGGCGTTCTTAAGGGCGAATGCGGAGGTTGCGCCGCGCCTCACCGTTGAGCTGACGGAGACGAGCGCCGTGGATGCGGTTGACGTCTCAAGCCAGTTCGTTTCGTCCATCAAAGAAATCGGATGCCATTTCGCGATCGACGATTTTGGTGCGGGCTATACGTCGTTCCGGAATCTGAAGGCGATGGATATCGATACGCTGAAAATAGACGGATCATTCGTTACCGGCGTATCCGAAAGCCGCGACAATCAGCTGTTCGTCAGAACTCTGCTGGACCTGGCGCGAAACTTTGGCGTCGCGACCGTCGCCGAGTGGGTCGACAATCCGTCAGACGCGCTGCTCTTAAAGGGGCTTGGCGTCGATTACTTGCAAGGCTTTTTCATCGGCAAGCCCGAACTCCGCCCCGAATGGTTCGCGGAGGCGTCCACAGCGCCAGCCGACGCAGCGCTTCGCGCCCAGACCTAAACGCGGCGCGGGCGTCGCGCTGCGGGCTAGGCGTCGTCGATGGTGTCGAGCCGCTTCTTCAGAGCTGAGATTTGCGCTTTAAGATCGGAGATTTCTTGATCGTCCGCGCTTTTCGGCGCTTCATCTTCGCGCTCTTCGCCAGGCCGCATTCCATAAAAAGGCGTGAACATTTTCACCGCCCTGTCGAACAAAGCGATGTTCTGGCGCACTTGCTCCTCAAACATTCCAAAGGTCGGTCCGGCACCGAAGGTCTGTGTGAGGCGCTCTCGCAATTGCTCCTGGTTCTTGGAGAAGTTCTCCATGCTCATTTCCAGATAGCTGGGAACGAACGCTTGCAGACTATCGCCGTAAAACCGAATCAACTGGCGAAGGAATTGCGCGGGCAAAAGATTTTGCCCCTTGCTTTCCTCTTCAAAAATAATCTGGGTGAGAACGGACCGCGTTATGTCCTGACCTGACTTTGCGTCGTGTACGGTAAAGTCTTGGCCTTGCTTCACCATCTCCGACAGATGATCGAGCGTCACGTACGAACTCGTCGCCGTGTTGTACAGCCGTCTATTGGCGTACTTCTTGATTGTGATGGGCTGTTCGTCTTTTGAGACGTTCTCGGCAACCGCCATTTCGCTTCTCCCATGTCTGCTCGCTGGCGGCGAGGGGCGTCCGCCCATGTTCTCCGCGATCCGCCTGTTTTTTTCGAGTGACCTCGATATAGTGTGTCGGCGAAAGAGCCGCAGCGGACATTTATCCCAGTGTCGCGCGTTGTAGGCCCACGCGCAAGTGTCGCGCTGCGGGAGTTGTGCGGAAAACTATTAACCGTATCAGGCGCTTGAATATGAGTGCGCCGCGGAAAAGAGGAAGCTCACATGTCATCAGTCGTCATCGCCTCAGCGGCGCGCACCGCCGTTGGGTCCTTCAACGGCACGCTCGCCGGAACCGCTGCCCATACCCTTGGGCAAACGGTTATCTCAGCGGCGCTCGAACGCGCAGGCGTCGCCGCTGATGAGGTAAGCGAGGTGGTGCTCGGCCAAGTGCTGCAAGCGGCCCAAGGCCAGAACCCCGCCCGCCAGGCGAGCATTTATGCAGGCGTGCCGAAAGAGGCCCCGGCTTGGACGATCAACCAGGTTTGCGGATCGGGCCTGCGGGCCGTCGCCCTTGGCCGCCAATCCATCCTAAACGACGACGCCGAGATCGTCGTCGCCGGCGGTCAAGAGAACATGTCGCTGTCGCCCCACGCCGCGCATCTGCGCGCCGGAAAAAAGATGGGACCGCTCGATATGGCGGACACCATGATCAAAGATGGTTTGTGGGACGCCTTCAATGACTACCACATGGGTCAGACTGCGGAGAACATCGCCGAAAAATATCAGGTGACCCGCGAAGACCAGGACGCGTTTGCAGCCCTTAGCCAGAACAAGGCGGAAGAGGCGCGCTCAGCTGGTCGCTTCGCCGATGAGATCACGCCGGTTGTCATCAAGAGCCGCAAAGGCGAGACGGTTTTTGAAACCGACGAGTACATTCGCGACGGGGTGACAGCGGAGTCGCTCGCCAAGCTGCGCCCGGCCTTCACGCCGGACGGCAGCGTCACGGCGGCGAACGCCAGCGGTTTGAACGACGGCGCCGCAGCCGTGGTGCTGATGAGCGAGGCGGCCGCCGACAAACGCGGCGCGAAGCCGCTAGCGCGCATTGCGTCTTGGGCCCATGCGGGCGTTGATCCGTCGATCATGGGCATGGGGCCAGTGCCGGCGTCCCAGATGGCTCTCAAAAAAGCGGGATGGTCCGTGGGCGATCTCGATCTCGTTGAGGCGAACGAGGCGTTCGCCGCCCAAGCGCTCGCAGTCGGCCGGGAGCTCGGGCTTGACCCTGAAAAACTGAATGTGAATGGCGGCGCGATCGCCATCGGCCATCCGATTGGCGCGTCCGGCGCTCGCATCTTGACGACCCTGCTCTACGAAATGCAGCGGCGCGACGCCAAGAAGGGCCTGGCCACTTTGTGCATTGGCGGCGGTATGGGCATCGCCATGTGCGTGGAGCGCGACTGACGCGAACTTTGGCTGGTCGGGGCGGGCTGAGAGCGCGCCGCCGACCCGCCAGGCTCCGCTTGGAGCGACTTCTCTTCGAGCGGCGCGACGACCAAGACAATAATGGGCAAGACAATAACTGGCGAAGGGAGAACTCAGTATGGCGCGCGTCGCATTGGTCACAGGCGGAACCCGGGGCATTGGCCGGGCGATATCCATCGGTCTGAAGGAAGCGGGTTGTCAGGTCGCGGCCTCCTATGGCGGCAATGACGAAGCGGCGGCGGCCTTCAAGGCCGAGACCGGGATCTCCGTGTTCAAATGGGACGTGGGCGACTTCGAAGCCTGCGGCGCCGGTGTCGCTCAAGTTGAGGCCGAGCTTGGGCCGATCGACATTCTCGTGAACAACGCCGGCATCACGCGCGACGGCATGTTCCACAAGATGGACGAAGGCCAATGGAACGATGTGATCCGCGCCGACCTCACCTCGGCGTTTAATCTGAGCCGTCACCTCATCGCCGGCATGCGCGAGCGGGGGTTCGGCCGGATTATCAACATCTCCTCCATCAACGGCCGCAAGGGTCAGATGGGTCAGGTGAACTACTCCGCCGCTAAGGCCGGCATGATCGGCTTCACCCGGGCGCTCGCGCAGGAGACAGCGCGCAAGGGCATCACGGTGAACGCCATCGCGCCGGGCTACATCAACACCGACATGGTGGCGGCCATGAGCGAGAAGGTGCTGGAATCCATCGTCTCCGGCATCCCTGTGGGGCGCCTGGGCGAGCCGGAGGAAGTCGCCCACTGCGTCGCGTTCCTATGCGACGATAAGGCGGGCTTCATTACGGGCTCTGTCATCGACGCCAATGGCGGCCAGTTCATGGGCTAACCAGTTCATGGGCTAACCGCCGACTGGCGCGCCTGCGGCCGTCTTGGCGACGGGGCGGCCACGAAAGCGCCGAAATGTCCGCGTAACCACTCTACATGTTTGGTGTGAATCGGGGACTGGGCCAACCGGCCAACCGTTGGGCCGAAGGCGCGTTGCGGGCGCTGCGGGACGCAACGCGGCGAGCGGCGGCGGCGATACCTCTGATCGCCGGCCTCGCCGCTGGTTTTGGCGGCGCGGGGCACGCCAAGGACCCCTTTGACGCATTTCGAAGCTCCTTCGCCGAATCAGCCACGATCCGGCGCGTAGCGCACACCTACGGCTACGAGATTGGCGGTGAGCGGGAGAGTTTCGTCCTCGATTTGACGGGACCGCAGCCTTTGCTGCGATTTGGCCGCACGGGGGAAATCCTAATCCTGACGCGCTCATCGGGCTCCGGGAACGACACCATCTACAAACTGGAAAATGGCGCTCAGGTGCTGCGCAAAAGCTATGGCGGCGGCCTGACGTTGTTCCCGCCGAACGCCAAGGACGGCGGCGCCGCTGCATCGAAGGAAGCGGCGGCGGACGCGTTGTCCCCGCCGGCGGCGACGGCTGCGACCCTCTCGGTGGCGGCGGAGGTGAGCAGCCTCAGGGCCTACTTCGCGTCCGGCGCCGACATCGACTTCGATTACTCAAGCTTCGGCTCGATCCGCGACGACATCGCCCGCGGGCTGGCCGCCGACGCCATGGAAACGGCGACGCTGGCGTTCGAGCGGCTTGGCCGGAGCGACGCCATATCAGCGCGTTTGGCGGAGCGGGTCTCCCGCGTTTTGGTGATCATCGGGTCGGGGCCCACTGCGCGCTTCAAGGATGGCACGCTGATCCTGTTGCTGGACCCCCATCGCGGCGTTGCGGGCCGGCCGTCGTCTCACCGCATTGAGCAGGCCCTTTGCGACGCCATCGCCTGCGCCGAGGCGGCGCGCGGCGATCGCTCCAAGACTGCGAACTAGCGCAGCTTGGAGGTTAGGACCGGGGCGTTGGCCGCCAGTCCGCCGGCGCCATCGTCAAATGAGCCCAAGGATCGCCGCCGGGGACGCCACCTGGGACGCCCGTTAGAACGCTCCGCCGCACAAGGCTCCACGCGCCGAGGCTTTCCGCGGTGCGCCACGCCCCTGCCTCGACGCGCTGCTCGGCAATCTGATTTTGCGCCGTCTCGGGCCCCAAATAGACGCACGCCGCATCGTGGCCATTGGGGCTCGTCGTCAGCGCCACGGGGCCGCCTTCCTCATATCGCCATAACTCGTCCGCGCTCAGGCGATGCCACGCGCAGAAGTCGCCGGCCTCCAAAAGCCACAGCGCCGACGCGCCGTCCGGGCCCGCGTCTGGCTCAGCGCGGAACCAGCCGCCGCCTGGATGGCGCTCAAGGCCCAGCCGATCCACCATCTCTTGAACGGGGCCGCCCATCGCCGTCACCGCAGCGCGCGTTTTACCGGCGCGCTCAAAACACGTCCTTACGCCGACGGGTTTCCGCAAAGACGTCGACAGCGCTTGCGCCCACCATGGAGAGCGTCTCCTGCAGGCTTTCGCTGGTTGGCCGGAGGAAAGGGTTGGTCGCTTTTTCGATGTCGATCCGGGTGGGCACGGTGGGCTCGCCGTTCGCGCGCGCCGCGTCGATGTCGGCGCTGCGGGCGACCAGCGCTGGATTGTTAGGGTCGACGGAGAGGGCGAAGCGCGCGTTCGCCTGGGTGTATTCATGGGCGCAGTAGACCGCCGTTGCGTCGGGCAACGCCATGAGCTTTTGGAGGGACGCCCACATCTGCGCGGGATGGCCTTCGAACAGTCGCCCGCAGCCGAGGGCGAACAGCGTGTCGCCCACGAACGCCGCCGCGCTTTCGGCGAAATAGTAGGCGATGTGGCCTTTGGTGTGGCCGGGCGTGTCGAAGACAACCGCTTCCGCGTTGCCGAGGCGAAAGCGCTCCCCATCGGCCAGCGGCGTGTCGAGGCCGGGAATGCGCTCCACATCCGCTTTCGGCCCGACGATTTCGCAGCCCCAGCTTTCTTTCAGCTCTAAATTGGCGCCCACATGGTCGAAATGGTGATGGGTGTTGAGGATGTGCGTGAGCCGCCATCCTTTGTCCTTCAGGGCCGCCTCGATCGCGGCCGCCTCAGGCGTGTCGATCGACGCGCAGGCGCCGGTCTCCGGGCAATGGATGAGGAAGCCGTAGTTGTCCGAAAGACACGGAAACATGTGGATGTCGAGCGCGCTCATGGCGTGAGTTCACCTCGCGTTAAGAGAGTTGTCGCTTGCTAGCTTAGCGCGCTGGCCGGGTGCGTCTACACGGCTCGTTTTCAGCGCGCTCCGAGGTTCGCCCAAGGCGCGCCCCATGATGTAGCATCGCCCCATGAGAACGGACGTTGTTGAACTCGCTGATTTCTACGCCTCGCCCATCGGCGAGGTGGCGGGCGGCGTTGTGGGCGCCCGTCTGGCCGAGTTGTGGGGCGACGTCGCCGGCCAGCGCATTCTTGGGTTCGGTTTCGCGGCGCCGTTGCTGGAGCGGTTCCAGGCCGCGGGCGCGCGCACCATCAGCATCGCGCCGGCCGCCCAAGGCGTGTGCCCTTGGCCGCGCGAAGGGGCGGGCCGCGCCAGCCTTTGCGAAGAAGCCCATTGGCCGCTGCCGGACGCCTCTATCGATCGGGTCGTGCTGGCCCATGGGCTTGAAGAGGCGGACTCGGCGCAAGCGCTGCTGCGCGAGGTCTGGCGGGTGCTGGCTGACGATGGCCGCCTGGTTGTGGTGGCGCCGAACCGCCGGGGCCTATGGGCGCAATTCGATCACACGCCGTTCGGCCGCGGGCAACCCTATTCGCGCGGCCAGTTGATGCGGCTCCTGGAAACCCGTTTGTTCGCTTCAACGGCGTGGAGCCGGTGTTTGCACATGCCGCCCTTGCGCGCGCGGTTCATGCTGCGCGGCGCGGGCGCCTGGGAACGGGCGGGCGAGCGGCTGTGGCCCGCCTTCGCCGGCATTGTCATGGTGGAGGCGGCGAAAGAGATGTACGCGGTGCGCCCCGCCGCGCGGCGGCTCTCCCTGTTGCCTTCGCCGGCGCCCGCCCGAAAACCGCGCAGCGCCGCCCGTAGCTCTAACGAGAAAGCAAGACTACGGCTTCTTCCGC
>JBCDJH010000012.1:0-14047 GCA_038747965.1 Pseudomonadota bacterium | reverse complement strand
GCGCGCGCGCCGACGGCGCCAGCTCCTCCCAGCGATCGAAGAGCGCTTCCACCGCGGCGTCCACATGCGCCCGGTAGGCCCCCACCTCCTCGACGCTCGGACGCGACAGGACGCCCCGCGCGGCGCGGGCGTGCATGGCGCCAACTTGCTGATAGTAGGAATTGAAGAGGAAACCGAACTGCGGATGAAAGGGCTCGTAAGCCGGCAAATGCGGAGCGAGCACGAACGTTTCGAAGAACCAACTCGTATGGGCGAGGTTCCACTTAACGGGGCTCGCCGCCTCCATGGATTGGATCGTCTGATCCTCAGGGCCGAGCGGCGCAGCCAACTGGGCGCTCATGCCTCGAACGCGCCGGAAAGCGGCTCTCACGTCAGCGGCGAACTCGGGCGCGTCATACATGTGGAATGTCCCTTAGCTCCAAGCTAAGCACCCTAGCAAAGCGTGCGGGAAACGCCAGCTGCCCGTCATGCGGGCGCGATTGCGCTCTATATTTGACGCGGCGGGCGGATGTCGCAGACTACGCGATGAACCCGCCGCAGGACCTCTCGCCTTATGAAGCTCTCCTTTCTCGCCAGCGACAAACCAGAGGCGCAACTCGCTCTCAAACGTTTGATCGCGCGCTACGGCCAATGCCCGCCGACCGAGGCGGCCGCCATCGTCGCGCTCGGCGGCGACGGCTTCATGCTGCAAACCCTCCATGACTTTATGGCGCTCGATACGCCCATCTACGGCATGCATCGCGGGACCGTCGGCTTCTTGATGAATGAATTCAATGAGGAGGCGCTGGACGAGCGCATCGCCTGCGCCGAGCGCGCTGTCATTCACCCCTTGCAAATGACAGCGGAGACCATGGGCGGCGACCAGCAATGCGCCCTCGCCATCAATGAGGTGTCGCTTCTGCGCGAGACCCGGCAGACGGCGCGGCTTCGCATTCTGATCGACGGGATGGAGCGGCTGCCCGAGCTCATCTGCGATGGCGCGATGCTGGCGACGCCCGCCGGCAGCACGGCTTACAACCTCTCAGCGCATGGGCCGATCCTGCCCATCGACGCGAACGTGCTGGCGCTGACGCCCATCAGCGCCTTCCGACCCCGCCGTTGGCGCGGCGCGATCCTCCACAGGACGGCGAAGGTGGTGTTCGACGTCCTGGAGGCGGAGTATCGGCCCGTCAGCGCGGTGGCCGACAATCACGAAGTGCGCGACGTGGCGCGGGTCACCATCGAAGAAGTTCGAGACCGCAGCATGACTTTGATGTTCGATCGGGGCCGATCGCTTGACGAGCGCATCATCGTCGAACAATTCAGTTCCTAGCGACCCTGCAACAGCAAACGCAGACGCGCGCATAGCCATGCTGCGCCGCCTCGCATAAGCTGCCGGCGGCGGGTGTCGCTCAGTGGGGGTTTAAAGTGGCGCGTCGGTTCCGGGCGATACTTATCACGGCGGTGGTTGTACTGGCGGGCGCCTCGCTGGCGGCGAGCTTTATTGGCGGCGGCCTGCGCTTCACCGATGGTTTCCGTGTCATAAAACCGATCGATAAGGCGGCCTTCGCCCAGATCAAAAGGGGTGTATCGCCACGCCAGTTCGGCCAACGCATCTTGGCGGCCCTGAGCGAGGGCGACCAGGACACGGCGGCGGCTTACGCGCAGCTCGCCGAACGCGCGGACGTCCGGCTTGAGGCGGACGTGCGGCGCAGTCTCCAACGCGCCGACGCGGCCAGGGAAACCTTCATCGAAAACCGCTCCAGCGACCTCTTCGTCACAGGCAGCGCGGTGAGCGCGGCGACGCTGTCCGGCGCGATCGTCGCCGATATGACCGCGCGCGGTCATCGCCGCGATATCGCCGCAGAGCGCGCCAAACTGTTGCGCGGCGAGCCCTCCAATCGCTTTCTGCTCGGCTTGTCGGTGATCGGCGCGCTCGCCGTCGAAGCCGACGCGGCCGCCTGGCGGCCTGAGGCGCGGGTGGGCGTCTCTGTTTTGAAGGTGGCGAGCGCCACCGGCGAGCTGACGGGCGAGTTCGCCCAACTGATGGCGCGCTTGTTGTCGCGGACTATCGACTTTCCCGCTTTAGAACGCTCATTCGCGCCGGACGCGGGGGCGGTGATCGAGCTGGACCCCACCGAAGACTATGTGCGCAACATGGCGAGTTCGGAGCTTCTGGAGCTGGCCGCCGGCCTTGGTCGCCTCGCCGATCTCGCAGGGCCTGGCGAAGCGGTGAAGCTCATCGGCGAAGTGCGCGAGACCGCGGATCTTCAAGGTCTCATTGAAATGGCGGAAGTGTTCGGCTCGGAGACGCAAGCCGTCGTCGAGCTGAGCGGCAAGTCCAGCTTGAGCGAGTTCGACCGAACCATGTCCGTGGGCTGGTTTCTTGGCGAAAACCTTGTGCTTCTTGTTTTCTGGGCGCTCTTGCTGGGCGCGGCGATCCTGCTGCCGGAGCGGCTTTGGAACAGAGGCGGCGGGCGCGCCTAGCGCGGTCTGCGGGCGCGCAATCCTGTGAAGTTTTTGCAACGCGCCAAGAAAGCGCTCGCGCTCCGGGCGAAGCACCCTACAGTCCATAGTCGTTAAACGATTCGGGCGCGACGAGAGCGCGCCGCTCGGTTACGGAGTTTGTCGACCGTTTGTCCCGGCCCAAACAGACCGTACACGCTTTTCGCCTCGCGCTGCGCTCTCAAGCAGCGCTCCAGCGACACGAACCCGCCTACTCAGATCCGCCGCCAGACGTCGCCCGCCTTCGCCAGAAGAGGGCGCGGCTGTCTCGTTTCCAGTTGTCTCCATAAACCCAGTTGTCTGCATAAACACTGTACGGAGGACTTCTAATGGCTAAGCGTTCATCTCGTCGACAAACGAAACACTCCGCCGCCAGCCATGACGCGCCCTGGTCTGGCGAAGGCAACGTACGCCCCCTATTCGACGGGCAACCGAATTGGTCTCCTCTGGATACGGAGCAGCGGGATAAGAGTTATCAAAAGAACGTAAGGGCCTGCGGACCGCACCAACAGGCGCTTATGGATGCGATAGACGCCGCTTCGCTTGTGCTCGCCATGGGGCCCGCCGGCACCGGCAAGACGTTCTTGGCCGTTGCAAAAGCGGTTGAAGCGCTTGAAAGCGGCCGGGTCGGACGAATTATTCTCTCTCGGCCCGCCGTCGAGGCTGGCGAAACGCTGGGGTTCTTGCCGGGCGATCTGGAAGATAAGATGTCGCCATATCTCCGCCCGCTTTACGACGCCTTGAGCGATCGGTTGTCGCCGAAGAAACTCAAGCTGCTGATGGCCGAAGGCGTTATCGAAATCGCGCCGATCGCATTCATGCGTGGACGCACCCTGAACAATTCCTTCATCGTCATGGATGAGGCGCAAAACTGCACCTATGGGCAGCTCAAGATGTTGCTCACGCGGCTCGGTTGGCACTCTACGATGGTGATCACGGGCGACCCGGAGCAATCGGATTTGCTCACGGGAATGTCTGGGCTCGCTGAAGCCGCGAAGCGCCTATCAACGCTGTCAGGCGTCTCGGTCGTGGAGCTTGATGAGACGGACGTTGTCCGTCACCCCTTGGTCGCCGACATGATCGGCGTCTTGTGAGCCCGAGTACTTAGATCAATTCAAGCGCGGCCGATTGGGCGACGATGAACGCGAGCACGCATGTGCATCCGACATACGCCCAATACGCGGTGCGGCGCGGATAGGAAGCGGGACGTAAGAACATGTCGCGCAGTGCCTCGCCGAGGAACATTCCGTCGCGCTGCGTCAGTTGATAGCCGCCGTAGGACGCCGCCAGCGTGAACGCCGTCAAGAACGCCACCTCGCCGGGCACCGCGCCGAACAAGTACGAAAGCGCCAAGATCGCCGAAGTCGCGATTGCAAACAAATTCACGATAAACAATTGCATGGCTTAGCGCCTATCCTCATCCGTTGGGTGCAGTGCAGCAATCGGGAAATGATGCCTGTCTTCGAAGGTTTCAAGGGGGCCGCCTGGGTATCTTGCAATCGTCAGAAAGGGATTAAGCATTGGGCGCTAGCGTGATCGCGCCCAAGGCAGGTGAAAGCGCGGCCTCGACGCCGCCGCGCCGCAGAACTAGGGTCGTGCGAGCGGGTTGGTATCGAGGCGAGGGCGTTCGAGCATGAGCGGGCAAGTCGGCGGGTTTGGAGGCGACGAAGTTCAGGAGGAGTCCAGCTGGGCATATCCGCTGGCGGTGCTCCTGGCGACGCTCGTCCTAAGCGGCGTTTTCCTTTACTATTACCTCGGGCCTGGCCTGGACGACATCGCAGGCGACACGCCCAAGCCGACCATCAGCGACGAGCCCGTGCTCATCACGGTCGGCGATGAAACCTTCCAGATCCCGGTTAATCACACCGTCTATCCAAGGGCGCGGCGCGACGGCCCCCGTGAAAGCGTTTCGCTCTACGCCCTTTGGCCCAATCTGAGCCCCTACACGCCCGCGCGGCGTCTCGACTTCATCGAGAACGCGCCGGACACGCGGCGGATCGATATCGTCATTGAGCGCAACAAGGCGCTCCTGACCGAGGCCCAACGCTTCGAAAAAATCCTGCTTCCGCTTACGGTCGACCCCGAAGGCCAACCAACGCCTTTTGGCCTCACCAGTTATAGTTTTCGTGATCGCCGCCCGGACACGCCGCTGAACGGCTACCGCAACGAGGATCTCTATGTCGATAAGCGGGAGGACGACGAGGTGGTCGTCATTCGCTGCCTGCAGCTGGGGCCGGACATGCAAAGTCCGTTTTGCCGACGCGACTTGGCGCTGACGGACGGCGTGTCGGTAAGCTATCTCTTCAAGCGCGTATACCTGCCGCAATGGCGGGGGATAGACGAGGCCGTTCAGACTTTCGTGGGCGAGCTGCGGACCGAACCGGCGCCCGAGACTGCGGGTTTGGCGCGCTAACCCCGCCTCGCGCCTTAGGACTTTGAAACAACGGCGACGGTCGGCAGATCGATATCCAAGATCGCCATCTGAAAGGCGTATGAAAGCTCGCCGTCCTCATCGTCGCGGAACACAACTCCGATAAACTCGTCGCCGATATAGACCTCCGCCGAATCATCCTTGTTGGTGCGCCGACGTATTTCGATGGCGTCCAACTTAAAGGTGTCGCGCAAGTACTTTTGCAAACGGGAGATTTCTGAAGGGTCCATGCGCTAATCCATCATCGCGTTACGGCAACCGGTCTCATAGACTGATGCGCGAAGCTTTGCCATAGGGTGAGGAGCTTCCGCCCTCCCCATTCTGAAATCCCGATTGGAGATCACATGCCCACGACAGCGCGAAAACACGTCCAGGCTTTGGCCGCGGCGGCGGCGACCGCGATCCTCGCCGCTTGTGGACAATCAACGGACGCGCCGGAAGACAGCGCCGACGCCATCAGCGTTGTGGCGGGCGACCTGCGGCTCGACGGGCCCTATGTGCGCCAGCCGATGACGGGCCAGAAAATCACCGCAGGTTACTTCACCATCGAGAACCTCGGCGAGACGGACGACCGCTTGATCGCTGCGGAAAGCCCCGCAGCGGAAACGGTCGAGTTGCACACGCACACCCTTGAGGACGGCGTGATGAAAATGCGCCGAATTGAAGCCGTTGAGGTGCCCAAAGGCGCCCAGATTCAGCTTCAACCGGGCGGCCTGCATTTGATGCTGATCAACACCAATGCAGACGCGCTCGCCTCTGAGACTGTCGACATAAAGCTAACGTTCGAAAACGCCGGAGACGTAACGCTTTCAGCGCCTGTCCGCGCTGTCTCGTCGAAGTAAAGGGCCATAGAGACCCGCGGCCCCGGCGAAGCGACGCCCGGGCCGCTCTTGCGCCTCGGTTCAGACGTCGATTTGTTGGTCCATGGACAGCGCCGGGTTGTCGCAGCAGGGCCCGCCAACCGGCTTTGCAGGCACGCCGGCGACCGTGCATTTGGCTGGCACCGGCTTCAGAACGACGCTGCCCGCGGCAATCCGCGCGCCCGCGCCAATCTCGATATTGCCGAGAACCCGCGCGCCGGCCCCGATAAGAACGCCGCGGGCGATCTTCGGATGGCGGTCGCCATTCTCGTTGCCCGTGCCGCCGAGGGTGACGTCCTGCATCAACGAAACATCGTCCCCCACCACCGTGGTCTCGCCAATGACGATCCCTGTCGCATGGTCGATGAAGACGCCCTTCCCGATCGTCGCCGCCGGGTGAATATCCACGCTGAACAGCTCTGAAATCCGGCTTTGAAGGTAAAGGGCAAGCGTCGTGCGCCCCGTGTTCCAGAGGTGATGGGCGACGCGGTAGCCCTGCAGCGCAAGGTACCCTTTGAAGTAGAGAAAGGGCTGGAGGTATCCGCGGCAGGCGGGATCGCGGTCAAAGACAGCGAGGATATCGGCGAGCGCTGCGTCCGGCATCTCCGGGTCGCTGGCGTAGGCTTTATCGCAGGCTTCCCGGAGCGACATGGCGTTCATGTCGGTGTCGCCGAGCTTCTGGGCGAGCCGGTAGCTCAGCGCCGCCGGAAACGTCTCATGGTTGAGGACCGTCGCATTCAGGAAACTCGCAAGAATCGGCTCCTGCGCGGCGGCGGTCGCCGCCTCCACCCGCATCCGCGACCAGGTTTGGTCGGCCGGGGCCAACCGTTCAACAGCTTCGCTCATCGCTCCGCCCTTTCTCTCCCGCCAAAGCCTGGTCCTTTCCAGATGGAAAGGGTCACGCTCCGCCTTCGCCTGCGACAATACTGCAAATCGGGTCTGGAAGTCGCCCCTGCAAGGCCAGATGACGCGCTTTGAAGAGCATCGCTACCGTCATGGCGTCGCGAATGGCGCCGCTTTCCGCCTCCTCAAAGGCCTGTGTCAGGGGAAGTCGGCGCAGCTTCAGGACCTCATTGTCGTCCGGCTCCGCAGCGCCCGCCGTCAGATTCCAGGCGAGGAAGCAAATCGCGCACTCGTCCGACACCGAGTTGGAGAGGTCCATCTCAAGGAATGGCAGCCAGTCGGCGGCGGTGAGGCCGGTCTCCTCTTTCAACTCGCGTTGGGCGGAGCTGAGCGGCGTTGCGTCTCTGGCGCCGCCGCCTTCCGGCAGCTCCCAGCTATAGGCGCCGAGGGGATAGCGATGCTGACCCACGAGATAGGTGCAGCCCTCCGCGTCAATCGGGAGCACGCCGATCGCCAGGTTCTTGAAATGGACCACCCCGTAAATCCCCGGGGTCCCGTTGGGCTGGGTGACGGAATCCTCCCTCAAGCTGATCCACGGGTTGTCGTAGACCTCGCGGGTCGCATTCGTCTTCCAAGGATTGGCCTCGTCATCCATGGCGGCTCTCTCGAGGACAACAGGGCCCCGGCGATGAAAGACGAGGCCCTGCTTTAGAATCGGTTGGGCGTTGACCGAACGATCAGCGCCCTTCCCCAACCCAGCCGCATCATCGCTGGGCGCACAAAGAGTTCTCGCATCTAAGCTCCAGCGATCGCAAGCACGGTCGCCAGCACGAGCAACATCCAGCCGAAGTGCCGTCCTCGGGTCGCCCAGAGATTGCCAAGGCAGCCAGACAAGAAAACCGCCGCTGCGCCGTAGACGATAACGGTGCGAGCGGCTTCCGGCACATAATTGGGCGTTGCCAGCAAGAGCGCGCTAGCTGCAAACCAGTAGACGGCGCTTAGGAACATAATCGCGCCCAACACCCGTTTCGCCGCGGCCGTGCTCGCCACGACTGGCCGAACGACTTTTGTCTGGCCCAGATAGCCATGGGCGATTGAGATGACGACGCCCAGGCCGCCCGACAGATAAAGCAGTGTATCGCTCATTGATCGACTCCATACGGTACCGTATCGTATGGGAGCGGTGGCTCGGCGTCAATACGGGTGCGTATGGTGGTGATGTGAAGAGATTGTCGGAAACCGACTGGCTGAAGCACGGCTTGAAGACCTTGGCGAAGACAGGGTTCTCAGGATTGAAGGCGGAGCCGATGGCGAGGAGCCTCGGCGTATCCAAGGGAAGCTTCTATTGGCACTTTGAAGATCTCGCCGCCTTCCACCAGAAGCTGCTCGACTATTGGCGGTCGACGACGACCGACTGGGTCATTCGCGACATTGAGCAAGATAATTCAGAGCCTGGGCGCCTTGAGGCCCTGATGTGGAAAGCGTTTCGGAAATCAAAGCACGCCGACCTTGACCAAGCGATCCGCCATTGGGCTCAACACGACAAACGCGTCGCACGTCGACTACAGTCTGTCGATCAAGCCCGCATTGCGTACTTGTGCAAGTTACTGAGGAGAACAGGCGACACGGAGAAGGATGTGCTTCGCGGTGCTCGGTTCATCTACGCGGCTAGTCTCGGCGATCGGTTAATCGCAGATAACGCCTGTCCGGCTTTCGGCCGCGCCGACATAAGCGAACTCGCCGCCGCTTCCCTCCAAAGGCGCGGGAGGCGGTCTAGCGCAGCGCGCGTCGATGCGCCACCGCCGAAAGACGCGGCCAACGCGCGACCGGATTGACCCGCGGCTTCGGCGCCCCTACCTCCCGGCTGACGCATCCAAAGGAACGCAAGCCAATGCCTGACATCGCCGAGAGCCCCAGCGCGCCGCCAACCATCGGCGAAAGCCTGGCGGCCGCCCATCCGTCCGAGGAGACCTTGCGCTTCCTTAGCCGCCGGCGCTCCCTTGTGGTGAAGGAGATGGTCGAGCCAGGCCCAACGGCGGACGAGCTTAGCGCCCTCTTGCGCATCGCCGCCCGCGTGCCCGACCATGGCAAGCTCGCCCCCTGGCGGTTCCTTGTCATTGAGGGGGACGCACGCGCCGAACTAGGCGAGATGCTCAAAGCCGCGTTCACGGAGCAGAATCCGGACGCCCCGGCCGACCTCGTTGAATTTGAACGGCGACGGTTCCTTCGCGCGCCAACGGTTGTGTGCGTCGTCTCGACGGCCGACCCGCTGCATCCGAAAATTCCGGAGTGGGAGCAAATCCTGTCCGCCGGCGCCGTGTGCCAGACGCTGCTTCTGGCGGCCTCGGCCATGGGCTTCGCCGGCCAATGGCTCACCGAATGGTACGCGTACGATGCGACCGCGCTGAAGGCGCTGGGTCTCGCTGAGGGCGAGCGGGTCGCGGGCTTTGTCTATCTTGGAAAAGCGGGCGCTGCGCCCGCTGAGCGCGTGCGGCCCGATATGGACGCCCTCATCAGCCGGTGGGGAGGCGCAGGCTAAGGGCCAGTTTAAGCCCCAACGGGCGTCAGCCTCGCCCCCTATAAGGCGGCGCGCCCTGGTCCGGAATCCATAAGCCAGCTGGCGCCTCGCCGGACTGGTAAAAAATGTCGATGGGGATGCCGCCGCGCGGATACCAATAGCCTCCGATGCGCAGCCATTTGGGCGCTATGGCCTCTTCAAGCCGCGCGGCGATCGACACCGTGCAGGCCTCATGGAACGCCCCGTGATTGCGGAACGAGGTGAGGAACAGCTTGAACGACTTGCTCTCAACGATCCGCTCGGCTGGGCAGTAATCCACCACAAGGTGCGCAAAGTCCGGCTGCCCTGTCACCGGGCAGATCGACGTAAACTCTGGGCAGGTGAGCCGCACCAAGTAATCGCGGCCCGGATGCGGATTGGCGACGCTTTCAAGGCGCGCCTCGTCCGGCGAGGCGGCCGCCCGCGCCTCGCCGCCGAGTTGACCCAAATCGCCATATCGCGTTTCGCTCGCCATCTATCCGTCGCTCCTCAACACGGGCTCTTGGGGGCCGCCCCAGTCCTTAACGTCGCTTCAACACCCCGCCCGTAAGCTGCCAATGGGACCAGCTTGGAGCAAGGGCGATGGCGAAAGCCGTATTCCACAAGAACCAACGCGTATTCGTTCGGCCCGTGGGCACCTGGGCGCTTATTGAGCGCGTCGTGCCCCATTGGACCAAGGGCATCGATGAGCCTTTGCGGGTGACCTACGATGTAGGTCTCGGCCGCGATTTTGGCGCGGAAGAACTCGTCTCCGAAGAATTGGAAGCGGTTGGCCTCGAAGAAGAGAACGAGAACTGGCGCATCATGCGCCACCGCAACAAGTGGCAACGGCCGGAAGACTGCGGCCATCACCCATTCCCCGGCACCTTTCCAGTCATCACCACTAATGCGAAGAACTGGGGCGGGTGGCGCGTGCCCGGCGCGGAGTACGACCAAGATCCCGCGCGGATCGAGGCGCAAGCCCGCATTATGGCGAACGCGTTGAAGCTCATGCATGTGGTGAAGCGGCTGGTCGACTACGCGTCGGAGGCCAATGAAAACCTTCCCAACGACGCGATCGAGATCGCGCGCCAGGGCCAGGACGTTCTGAAACTTATTGAACGGCGCGAGTATGAGGGCCGCCCAGCGGAACTCGCAGCCGCTGCGGCCGGCGCCTCTCCCGCGCAGCGCCAAGCCAATGGCGCGCACCCGCCGCCACCGCCCGCCTCCTGACGCGCCGCGTCCCGGACGCCTTCGGCGCGCCCGCCCCCTCGGACACAGTTGCGCGAGGGGCGCTTTACAGAGCTGCGGGCTTCAGCGATTGCTTAAGCGGGATGTTCGCTTAAGTGAGGCTTTGTCCATGACCCAACCCGCCGTCACGCGCCTTGCGGATTATCAGCCGCCCACCTATCGCGCCCAAGACGTCTCGCTGCATTTTCACCTCGACCCAGCCCGCACGTTGGTGGAGGCCACCATGCGGCTGGAGGCGACAGGCGCGCCGACGGGCGAGCTGAAGCTGGACGGGCGCGGGCTCGAACTCATTAGCCTGGAAGTGGACGGGTCGACGCTCCCGGCGGACCAATATGAGGTGGGGCCGCGCAGCCTGACGCTCTTCAACCCGCCGGAGCGCTTCACACTCAAAGTCGTCACCGCGTGCGCGCCCGCCGAAAACACAGCCCTTGAGGGCCTCTACGTCTCCAACGGCATGTTCTGCACCCAGTGCGAAGCCGAAGGGTTTCGGCGGATCACCTACTATCTCGACCGCCCCGACGTGATAGCGACGTTCAGCGTCCGGATTGAGGCGGATAAGGCGGATTACCCCGTGCTGCTCTCCAACGGCAATCCGGGCCCCGCGGGGGACTTGCCAGGCGGGCGCCATTTCGCGGAGTGGCGGGACCCGTTTCCTAAACCGTCCTACCTTTTCGCCCTGGTCGCAGGCGACCTTGCCTGCGTAGAGGACGCCTTCACGACCCAGTCCGGCCGTACGGTGCCGCTGCATGTCTTTGTTCAGTACCAGAACCAAGATAAATGCGCCTACACGTTGGACGCGCTCAAGCGCGCCATGCGCTGGGACGAGGAAACCTTCGGCCGCGAATATGATCTCGACGTCTTCATGATTGTCGCGGTCGACCATTTCAATATGGGGGCGATGGAGAACAAAGGCCTCAACGTCTTTAACTCAGCCTACGTTCTGGCGAAGCCCGAAACCGCGACCGATCTTGATTACGAGCTCATAGAGAGCATCGTCGCCCACGAGTATTTTCACAATTGGACGGGCAATCGCATCACCTGCCGCGATTGGTTCCAGCTGAGTTTGAAAGAGGGCCTCACTGTCTTCCGCGACCAGGAGTTCTCCGCTGATCAACGGTCGCGGCCCGTTCAGCGCATTCGCGACGTGAGGCGGCTCCGCGCCCGTCAGTTTACAGAAGATGACGGCCCCTTGGCGCATCCGGTTCAGCCGCAATCCTATAGCGCCATCGACAATTTCTATACGGCGACCGTCTACGAGAAAGGCGCCGAAGTCATCCGCATGATGCAGACGCTGCTCGGGCGGGAGAAGTTCCGCGCCGGGCTCGACATCTATTTCGCGCGCTTCGACGGCTCGGCGGCCACCGTTGAGGACTTGGTGCGCTGCATGGAAGAGGCCGGCGACGTCGACCTGTCCCAGTTCCGATTGTGGTATCGCCAAGCCGGAACGCCGCGGGTGTTTGTCGACGACGCCTACGACCCCGACCGGGAAGAGCTGACGATCCGTTTGCGGCAGGAGACGCCGCCGACGCCGGGGCAGGAGCAAAAGGAGCCGCTCTCCATTCCGATCCGCTACGGCCTTGTAAGCGGCGAGGAGGGAGACGCGCGCGATGCGCTGACCGTGCTCTCGGCGCGCGAGACGACGATTGTCGAGGAAAACCTCAAGACCCGCCCGACGTTGTCCATCCTCCGCGCGTTTTCGGCGCCTGTGCGGGTGGTGCGGGATTTGGACGGTGCCGAGCGGACGGCCCTGATGAGCGGCGACACCGATCCGTTCAACCGGTGGGAAGCTTCGCGCAGCTTCGCGATGGACCTCCTCAAGGCCGACGCGAGCGCTGGCGGCGCCCCGGCGGCGGACGGCGACATCCTGGCCTTCGCCGACGCCCTCGCCGCGTCCCTGGCGGACGAAACGTTGGAGCCCGCCTACCGCGCGGAACTCCTGGCGCTGCCAAGCGAAATGGAGGTAGCGCTCTCCTTAGAACAAATTGACCCCGAGGCTGTCAGCGCCGCGCGCAGCCGCTTGCGGCGGGCCGTCGCCGGGCGATTGGACGGGCTTCTCCGCGACATCTACCACCGCTTCGCCTCCAACGCGCCCTACAGTCCGGATGCGGACGCCGCCGGGCGCCGGGCCTTGCGCAACACCGCGCTCGATATGCTTTTGGCGCTGAACGACGACGCAACCGCTGCGCTCGCCACTGAACAAGCGGCAAGCGCCGCCAACATGACTGACGAAGCGGCGGCCGTCTCCGCCCTCGCCCGGTCGGGCCGGCCCGAACGCGAAGGGGCGCTCGCGGCGTTTTACGAGAAATGGCGAGCCGAGCCGCTCATCGTCAACAAATGGCTCGGCTGGCGCGCAGCGAGCCCGAGCGCCGACGCGCTGCAAACGGTGAAAGAGCTGATGGCGCATGAGGCGTTCGATATCCGCACGCCGAACAAGGTGCGCGCAGTTCTCGGCGTGTTCTCAAACCAAAATCTGCGGGGCTTTCACCGCGCGGATGGCGCCGCGTACGAGTTCTTCGTCGACCAATTGCTCACCCTCGACGCCATCAATCCGCAACTGGCCGCGCGGCTCGCGACGGGGCTGGAAGCCTGGCGACGGTTCGAACCTAAGCGGGCTGGATTGATGGAGACGCAACTGAAGCGCCTGAGCGCAGGCGCAGATCTGTCTGACAATCTGGCTGAGGTCGCGGGCCGCCTTATCGGATAGTCGGCCGCCCTCCTTGTTCTTTGCTCAAATCATGGCATAGCTCTATCGTGAGCGATTCGCGAATCGCTTTTCGGGCGATGGGTCCGACAGCGAGCAGACGTGCGCCGGAATTACGAGCTGATGGATGAGGCCGCCCAAAACGCCAGCGCCTTAAAGCGACGCCCGGTCCTCCGTTTGCCCCGCTTCATCGCCGCGCAGCCCACAAAAAAAGCGCGGCCGCGCGCTGCAGGTCCCATCGCCCTCGTCGCCGGTTCAGTTCTGGCGTTTCTGGTGATCCTCGCGGCGCTTCTCGCGCAAATGACCTTACAAGAGCGCGCCGCGACCGAGACGTCAGCACGTGGGGCGGCCCTCAGCTTGCTAGACGACGCCATCGCGTCGGTGGGCCCCGCCGTCGCCGCGGCGCTGCGGGATCGCGCTGGCTTTTTTCGGCCCGCGCTTGAATACGCGCTTGTTCACGCGCGCGCCGGCGAAGGCAGCGCCCTCGGCTTGCGCGGAAACGACGGCGCCCTGATCGCGAGCGTAGGGCGCACGGAGCATCTGGGGGCGGATCAGGCGGGCGTCATCCGGGTCTCGCGGCCGCTTGGCGCGCTCGGCGCCCGTTTGGAGTTCGCCGCCCCCGCCCGCGATCTCACTGCCGCGCCCTACCGGCCTGTTGGCTTCGCTTTGGTGTTCATTGCGGTCGCCATTCTGTCAGCGGGCCTCGCGAGCGCCCTTATCCGTCAGCTGAGAGAAAGCGATCGCCAGGCCGCGAACGCGGCTGACGCGCGGGCGGAGTTGTCCGACGCGGTCGCCTTTGGTCGGTGCGGCTTCTGGGCGTATGACGCGCTGGAAGGGCGCGTCTGGCTTTCGTGGTCGCTGTTCCGACTTCTGGGGTACGATCAGCCAAGCGCCAGCCTCTCGATGCGAGAGTTAGCTCGGCTCATCCACCCGGCGGAGCG
>JBCDJH010000011.1:0-14143 GCA_038747965.1 Pseudomonadota bacterium | reverse complement strand
TGTAATTCAGCCGAGGTCGTTTGCCTATAGCTGTGAGTGTGGGTTTCGCCGCTAGAGCGAATTGCAGCGTAAGCAGCTGACCGGTTTCGCGTCCGCAATTCGCGCAAAAAAAGACTTAGAGCCGGTTGCGGCCGCAATACTCAATCATATCAGACGCACACGGCTCTAGGCGGCTTCGCGGTTGTCTTCCAGCGCTGGATAGTCCGGGGCCGCGTCGATTTCGGCGGGCGCGGCGTCCTCTTCTTGTTCAACCCACTCGCCTTCCACTTCGATATGGTCGGCCTCTTCTTCGACTTTCGGGCCTTCCAGTTGCGCCATGGCGAAGATCGGCAGATCGTCGATGCCCACGGGCGGGCGCGGCGCGGCGCGAATGATATCGTCGAGCGCGAGGAAGCGGGCCGGCCCAGCGACGCCCTGCTGGTAGCGCATCTCCAACTGGTGGAAGCTGTCATCGGCGATGGCGACGCCTTCAAAGCGCTGGCCCTTGGGCAGCTCGATCACCGCCTCAGCGGCCAGGCGCGTCATCAGGCGCGGCTGGAACAGCTTCGCCGTTTCGCCGCCAAACTTCGGAAACAGCTTGCCGAGATAGTAGCCGATGGCGCGGCCGCCGTCCGGGGCTGAGACGCGGCCATTGACAACGTCCACATCGCCTTGGGCGAACTGCATGAACTCAGCAAGGCGATTGATCGGCGCGCAGGCGGAGCCCACGACAAACACATACTCGCCGGTAGCCGCTTCGAGGCCCGTGCGCCACGCATCGATGGGGCGGGCGCCGCGCGGCGGATAGCAGGCTTTGACGCGCGCATCGCGCTCGGCGAGGGCGTCAAGCGACGCGCGGGCTGATTTTGACGCTTTTGGGATCGAAAAGATCAGCTCCCAATCGGCGCCAACGCAAGGCGCGCCGGAAACGACCGCATGCTGATAGAGGTTGATGATTTCAAAGTACCGCGCACGGAATGGCACGATAATGCTGAGTTTCGGCGTCGTCGTCATCCCTGACCTCCATTGACCCTTTGGCCAAGGCTGTCGCAGGAAGCATGCCAGTTAAGAGAATGGCGGGCCGGCGTTCGCCAATTTGGGGCGGGAAGCCCGCCAAACGGCTCGCGTTTTAGGGGTTACGCAACCGTTGGGACAAGGTCGAACGCCGCGTCCTGTTCGGCCCGCAACTCGTCGATAAGCCGCCCGTCCGGCAAGGTCACATCGGCGCGGGTGAGCGTCTGGTCCTTAGGAATGTCCCGCTTTAGCACACACCCTTCGGCGAGGCCGATGGGCAACAGCCCCTCCGCGGCCGTCACGTCCGCATTCTCCGCAACGCCGTAGGTCGTGTACTCGCCCAGCCCGTCGAGCGTCGCGCCAGCTTTCAGGTCTGTTTTCGCCTGGGCCACAACTTCGACTTGGGGACCGCCGGCGGGCGCGAGGGCGGCGTCCTGAAACAGAACAGCGCGGGCGAGGGTCGTTGGAACCTCAAAATGGCAGAGATGGTAGGGCGTGTAGTAGCAATAGATCGGGCCCTCGCCGAGCTTGTAGAGATTGAGGTAGTGGCGCTGCATCGAGTGTTCGATTGTCCCCAGCACGAACACCCCCGGGGCTGGCGCCGCGCCCGTGATGTAGTCGACCCAGCCGGGGCCCTCCATAAGCTTGTCTTCTGGAAACGCTTTGATCGCCTCTTCGAGCGGCGTGCCCGCCGGCACGGTCGGCCCCATCATGGCGCGCTTCATCACGCGAAACCCGCAGCCATTGGCGACAATCGCCTGTTCGAGGGAGATCTTCGTCCCGTCCGCGAAGGACGTCACCATGGCCGGCTTCTGCAGCCATTTCTTCGCAAAGCCCTCCTGGGTGGTGGGATTGCGATAGGGATCGTGCAACCCTTTGATGTTGCCGCACATGAGGGGGCGCACGCCCATGCCTTTGACGAACCGGTAGAGGTTCATCATCACGCCCGGCTGGTCCCCATCCACATTCGTATAGACGACGCCCGCGGCGTCCGCTTTGCGCTTGAGGAGGGGACCGACGGTTCCGTCCAACTCCGCATTCATCAGCGCCACATGTTTCCCATGGGCGATGGCCCGCAAGACGACGGACGCGGCGAACCCGATAGAGCCTGTGACCTCCAACACGATGTCGATACGCGGATCTTCAGCGATCAGCATCGGGTCGTCCGTGATGGCCTTTTTGCCTGCGTCGAGGGCGCTCGCCATGCCGCGAGCGCTGTCCACGCTCTCCACAAGGTCGCCCTGGCCCGCTTCATCGAACGCGCGGCGGGCGGCGTCGAGGTTTCGAGCGGCGATGGCGCTAACGACCATGCCCGGCGTCGATGACGCGATCTGAAGCGCGACGCCCCGCGCCATGAACCCAGCGCCAATCATCCCAACACGGATTGGCTGTCCCTCTTCGGAGCGTTTAGCGAGCGCTGTGTCGACGATAATCATAAAGGGAGGCTCCGATTCATGGGGAGAAAGCCGCGCTGATCAGGCGAGCGCCTTAAAGTCCGGCCAGCTTGCGTCCTTGTCTGAAATCACGTCCGGCTCCAGCGGCCAGTCAATGCCGATGGCGGGGTCGCTCCACCGCAGACCGCCTTCAGCGCCCGGCGCGTAAAACGCTGAGACGAGGTAGGAGACGGCGCTGTCGTCCTCCAACGTGACGTACCCGTGGGCGAAGCCTTCCGGCACGTAAAGTTGCCGGCGATTGTTCTCGGACAATTCAAACCCGCGCCACAGCAAGTATGTCGGCGAAGCGGGGCGGATGTCGACAATCACGTCGTAGATCGCGCCTTTGACGCACTGGACGACCTTTACCTCACGGTGCGGCGCATTTTGGTAGTGCATGCCACGCAGCGTTCCCCGCTTATGGTTAAAGGAGTAGTTGTGCTGCACATATTTGGAAACGAGGCCCGCCTCGGCGAACTCCTTCTCGCAGAACATGCGGGAGAAGAAACCGCGCGCGTCGTCGCGCGGCTCGATGTCGATAAGGACAGCGTCCTGAAGATCGGTCTGCGTAAACTTCATGGCGCCGGTTCGCTTTGGGGGCCGAGGAGTTCGGCAATCTGACGGGACGTCAGCAGACGCATTTCATCGGCCGATGCGCCGTCATGGGCGGCGCGGTACCAGTCCCCAGTCGCTCTTATGGCGTCGGTGAAAGCGATTTGCGGCGACCAGCTGAGTTCGCGCTGCGCCAGGCCCGGATCGAGGAGGAGGAGTTTCGCCTCTTTCAGGTGCGCTTCTCCAGGCTCATGGCGCCATTCGGCCCCGTCGCCCCACTCCGCGCGCAACGCGTCGGCGATATCACGCACTGTGAGCAATTGGTCGGGCGCCGGGCCGAAATTGTAGGCCTTGGCGAAAGCGGCGCCGCCCTCGTAACAGGCGCGCGCCAGCTCTAGATATCCGCTGAGAGGTTCAAGGCAGTGCTGCCAAGGGCGCACCGCGTCCGGCGAGCGCAGCACTAAGGGCTCTCCGGCCGAAAAAGCGCGAATGGCGTCTGGGATCAGTCGGTCTTCTGAGTAATCGCCGCCGCCAAAGACGTTTCCGGCGCGGCCTGACGCCGTCGGCAAAACCCGGGCGATCGGGCTGTCATCGGCGAAGAAGGATTGCCGGTAGGCGTGGGTGACGATTTCCGTACAGGCTTTCGACGCGCTGTAAGGGTCTTTGCCGCCGAGCGCGTCCGCCTCCCGGTAGCCGTAATCCCATTCATTGTTGACGTAGCATTTGTCCGTCGTCACGACGACGACCGCGCCCAGCGTCTCCGCGCGCCGGCACGCCTCCAGCACATTCACCGTACCCATCACATTCGTGTCGAAGGTGGCGGCGGGCTCGCGATACGAGCGCCGCACCAAGGGCTGGGCGGCCATGTGAATGACGATGTCCGGTCGGAAGGATGTCAGCGCCTCGGAGACGGCGCCCGCATCGCGCACATCGCCGATCACGTGCTCGCACAGCTCGTGCGCATTCAGAAGCTCGAACATCGCCGGCTTCGTTTCCGGCGCAAGCGCGAAGCCCCGGCAAATCGCGCCGAGATCGCTCAGCCATTGGACCAGCCAGCCGCCTTTAAAGCCGGTGTGACCGGTGACGAAGACGCGTTTGCCCCGCCAGAAGTCCGAAGTGACCGCGAATTTCGTCATTGGCGGCGCCCGCCCTTCTTGCAGCTTGAAGCGTTACGAATCGCGCCGCGCGCCGGTCTCATCGTCCCAGATCTTCCAGGGCGGAGCGTCGCTCGCCCACATGTCTTCTAGAAGATTCTTGTCCCGCAAGGTGTCCATATTCTGCCAAAAGCCGTCATGGACGTAGGCGGAAAGCTTGCCGCGCTCCACAAGCCGGTCCATGGGGGCCTGCTCCCAGACCGAATCATCCCCATCGATGAGATCGATCACTGACGGTTCAACGACGAAGAAGCCGCCATTGATCACGGCGCCGTCGCGAAACGCCTTCTCCCGGAAGCCTGTGATGGTATCGCCGTCGATTTTCAGCGCCCCGAACCGGCCGGGCTGTTGGACAGCGGTAAGGGTCGCGAGCGCGCCCTGCTGCTCGTGGAACGCAATCAACGCGTTGATATCGAGGTCGGTCACGCCGTCGCCATAGGTGAGGCAAAACCGTTCGCCGCCAAGATACTCCCGCACCCGCTTCAGCCGGCCGCCCGTCATGGTGTGCAGTCCCGTATCGACACAGGTCACCCGCCAATCCTCTTTCGGGCTGGTGTGGGCGACAAAGTCGTTGTTCCCAAGATCGAAGGTCATATCCGCGGTGCGAATAAAGTAGTCCGCGAAGTATTGCTTAATGAGATGGCCTTTGTAGCCACAGCAGATGATGAAGTCCTTCAATCCGTGCGCGGCGTACAGCTTCATGATGTGCCAAAGAATCGGCCGCCCGCCGATATCGATCAGGGGTTTGGGCGTCACCGCGCTTTCTTCCGAAATGCGCGTGCCGAAGCCGCCTGCGAAAATCACAACTTTCATCGCCCTCTCCCTCGGCCATACCGCGGGTCACGCTCAGTAGGACCGCTGGCCCTACGCGAGCCCCCACCCCCAAGACGCGCGTCCGCGGCTCCCCGTTACACGCTGCGGGTGTTCGTCGCCAGGTGGTAGATCGCATGGGGACTTGTGATGAAGTACCGCCAGAACAATCGCCGAGGCTCCCGCCACGTTCGATATGCGAATTCCAGGCCTGCTTGCTGCATCCATTTGGGAGCGCGGGGATTTTTTCCTGACAGAAAATCGAAAAGGCCGCCGCAGGTCTTGATCCAGGCGAGGCCTTGTAAGCGCTCGCGGTTGCGGATGGCGAACTGTTCTTGCACCGGCGCACCGCAGCCAATCCAAAGCATGTCGGCGCCCGAGGCGACGATTTCGCTGCAAATCTGAGGCTCGTCTTCGCGCGAGAAATAGCCGTGGCGCCAGCCGGCGATTCGCAAATCGGGATACATACGCCGCACTGTCTCGACCGCCTCAGCGCATTCCTGCTCGCGCGCGCCGAGAAAGTAAAACGACATGCCGGCCTCTTGCGCGCGGCGGGCGGCGTCGTGAAAGAAATCGGTGGTCGCTACACGTTCGGGAAGCCCGGAGCGAGAAAACGTCCGCGACGCGAACACAACCGACATCCCGTCCGCATCCAACAAGTCAGCCTGATCCAAGGCTTCTCGGTAAGCGGGGCTGCTATGGTAGAGGGAGATCGTGTGGCCATTCACCGAAAACGCGACTTTCGGAATTGGCGCAACGCCCGCGGCCTTGGCGAGGGCCCAGCTCTCAACCATGTGACAGGCTTGCTCGTCACGGGTCATACGCGCCACGGGGAGGCCGCCGACGACAACCCGTTCCACCGCGTCCGCCTCGGCGGCGCGCCCATCATGTATAAGACTCTCATAGGGCGCGATCGTCATACCGTACCTTAGTCCTATCGATCCCTGACCAGAACGCCTGGCCCGGGTGGATCGAAAAGCGGCGCGCCTACCAAAAGAGCCGCTGTGAAGCGCCGCCGCCGAAATACGCAGTTGCGTCATTCTGGGACGGACAGCGCAAGGGCGCAACCGATTGACGGCAAACTATGTGCCGCGCCGAGGGGCGCGGCGCTATCCCATAATTCACCCGCGATTGCGGGTATGGCATATCTCAAGCATATGAATGCGCGGCAAACAGGTGCGGCGTTTTCGACAAACGGGCGCCCAACCGCGCGCCGACGATCGGAGCACCATGGCGAACGCACAAACCATAGCACATGGCTCCCTGCCCGGAGGAATGAGGGCCGACACGGCGGCCGCCCAGCCGGCGGCGGCTGGCGCGCCCGTGGGGCCGCTCGAATACGCTTTTCTCTATATTTCAGGGCTGTTCTTTGGCTCGAAACTTGGGGCTGTCTTGTTGATGGGGCCCAGCGCTGACGCCGGCATTTCCGGGTCTGTCGAATCGCCTCTGCTTCAACTTGTTTGGCTCGGGATCTACGCGGCCCTCGGCGGCCTCGCTGCGCTCCGTTGGCGGACGAGCCTTTTTTTGATGGCCCGTTCGCCCCTGATCTTTCTTTTGATCGCGCTGGCGATCCTGTCATTTCAGTGGTCCATCGAACCGTCTACAACCCTAAGACGCGGGATCGCGGTGCTTGGATCATCGGCCTACGCCGTCTACCTCGTCGGCCGTTTGCCCTACCGCGACATTATAACGCTCCTGGCCGCAATCTTTGGGGGCTTCGCCGTCCTGAGCGTCGTCGTCGCGATCGCTTTGCCGCAAGTGGGCGTCATGCAAGCGGACACCGCCTGGCCGGGCTACTGGCAGGGGCTCAAATATCACAAGAACGGCCTCGGACGGATGGCAGCCGTCGGCGCGGTTACGCTGTTCCTCGCGGCCTACGCGGAAACTGGCGCGCGGCGGCTGACCTTCTTCTTGTTGATGGCGCTGTCGGTCGCGCTGGTGCTGGTGTCTCGCTCCACGACTGCGCTGCTCGTCCTCGCCTCCACCAGCGCGCTCGGGCTGTTCGCCGCCATCTATCAGCGCTCGATCGCGGTTTCGCTGATCACCATAGCGGCGGGGGTTTTCTCCGTGATCACCCTGTCGATCGCGATCCTTACATCGGGGGGCCTCAACGCGTTCTTCCAAATCTTCGGCAAAGACGCCACGCTGACGGGCCGCCTGCCCATGTGGGATCTCGTCTACGAAGCGATCCAGAAGAACTATTGGCTCGGCTGGGGCTACTCCTCCTTTTGGCGGGAAGATCAGGCCCATGTCCGACGGATCGCGGAGGTGCTGCACTACACGCCGGAATACTCGCACAACGGCTTGATGGAGCTGTGGCTTGATGTTGGGCTCATCGGCGTCATCCTGTTCGTCGTCGTCTGGCTTATTACGCTCGCAAAGTCCGTGGTCTTCGCCAGAGACTGCCGGAACACGATCCTCAGCCTCTTCCCGCTGCTCTACGTCTACAGTTTCGGGATCTCAAATCTCACCGAAGCGACAATCCTCGCGCGCAACAGTTTGGAATTCATTCTGTTTGTCTTCTGCGCGTTGTTCCTGAACGCCTACCGGCCGGCGCAGCGCGGCGGCGCCTCGTCTGGCTTGTTCAGCGCAGCCCGCAATGCGGGGGCCCTTCACCGCCGGGCGCAGTTCGCCCGCGCGCCGCGTTAAGCCGCAACATGGCGGCCCCCTTCGCGCCGGCGCCATCGCGCGGTTCCGGCTCCCCCAGCCTCAGCGTGGTCATCGCCGCCTACAACGCGCAGGCGCACCTCGAAGAAACACTGGAAAGCCTGAGACGGCAGAGCCTCTCAGACTTTGAAGTCGTCGCCGTTGACGACGGCTCCACGGACGCCACTGCGGCGCAACTGAAGATAGCCGCCAGCGCAGACCCGCGTCTGCGCGTCCTTACACAAACAAATGGCGGCGTGAGCGCCGCCCGCAATTTCGGTCTCGCCCATGCGCGCGCGCCGTTCATCGTATTTCTTGATGCGGACGACCTCCTGACGCCGGACGCCCTCAGGACATTTTGCGACCACATGGAGGCCTCCGCAGCGCCCGCCGCCTATGGCGGGCACATCAAGTTCGCCGAGGCCGCCGGAGCGCCCGACAGCGGCGAAGCGCCGTCCCAGTTCAGACGCACGCCTGAGCAAGACACGCTGAGGGCTCTTCTTGCGCGCAACTTTATTGTCAACGGCGGCGCGCTGTGCATCCGGCGCAGCGCAGCGGAAGCGGCGGGCGGTTTCGATCCGAAACTCAAACTGGGCGAAGACTGGGAGTTTTGGTGCCGGCTCGCTTTGCTCGGCGATTTCGACCGGATCGACGGCTTTGTCCCGCTGCTTTACCGCCAGCGGGCCAGCGGCGCGAATGCGAGGCTCAGCCTGGGCGATCTTTGGCGCGCGGACCATGCAGCGTGCGACGCTGTGTTCGCCAACTCAGACATCCGCGCACGGTTCAGTTCCGACACCCTGCGGAGGGCGCGGCGCGGTTTCTTACGGAACGCCCATTGGTCCACAGCGCGCATGGCGCTCGCCCACCAGGGGCCCGCCCCCTTTCTCGCCTACGCGGCGGCCGGCGCGATCCGCTTTCCAGAAAGCGCCCTTCAAGGGAGGGCCGTGTACTTGTTCCTCCGCAGCCTTCTAAAGGGGAGCGGATGAAACAGAGCGCGATTTACTTCGCTGCCCGCTTCGGGTCCGCTTTTATCGCTCTGATCGCGCTGGCGCTCTATACGCGCCTGCTTAGTCCCGCCGACTACGGCGTCTTCGACATCGTCAATACAGCGGCGATCGCCGGGTTTTTCATGTTCGGTCAATGGCTGCAATTCGGCTTGCAACGGTATGCGCCCGTCTATGAAGCGCGCGGCGCGCTGAGCGAACTACTCTCCAGCGTCGCGGCCGGTTACGCGGGGCTCGCCGCGACGCTGCTCGCCATCATTGTGGCGACGGGCGCAGCGCTCGGGCTGGACGGCGAACAGTGGCTCCTCGCGCTGTCCGGCTACGCCGTGTTCCTCGTCTTCGCGGGGAATGAGCTCACCCTGCAGCTCTATAATGTGGGTCTTCGGTCGGGACGCTACGCCAGCGCCTCGCTGTTTCGCGCGGCGGCGCCGCTCATCGTCTCGCTTGCGCTCATCTGGGCGGGCTGGGGGCCGTTTGCGCTGCTTTGGGGCTTGGCGATCGGAGCGGGCGCGCCGCTCCTCCTCACCCTGAAAGACGCCTGGCGCGGCGTGCGCTTGGATCGCGTCACCCGCGCGGCCTTTCGAGACATTGTGCGCTACGGCGCGCCGCTCACCGTGAGCGCTGCGCTGACAATGGTGATCGCCATGTCCGACCGGTTCATCTTGGCGGGCTATTTCGGGGCGGACGCCGAAGGGGCCTACGCCGCCCCTTACAACTTCGCGCAGCGCACGCTTATCCAGGTGCTGTTCGTCGCCAACTTGGCCTGGTTCCCCCTTATCCTTCGCGCTTACGAGACGAAGGACAGCGAAAAGCTGAGAGCCGCCATGGAGAACACGGCGCGCTTCGTCGTTGGGGCCGGCGCGCTCGTCGGCGGGGCGATGGCCGCGCTTGCGCCCGCTGTCGCCGCCATCTTCTTCGGGGAGGCCTTCGCCGAGACGGCCGCAGCGATCATTCCTACATTGGCGCTCGCCGCCTGGTTCCAGGGCCTGTTTTCTTTCTACCTGTCGATGTCGTTCTCGCTTCCTAAGGCGACTATCGCGCAGATCGGGGTCGCGTCCGTAGGAGCGATCGCCAATCTAGCCCTCAACTTCTGGCTTATCCCCCAGCACGGCCCCCAGGGCGCGGCGACAGCGACGGCGATCTCCTACGGGATCGTCGCCGCTTTGGCGATTGTCGTCGGCCGGCGCTACCAAGCCCTACCGCTGATGCCTCGGGAAACCTTGGCCGCCTGCCTCGCGGCCGGCGCCGCGGCGCTATTGGTATGGCCTTATCGCCATCCCGATCCCTACTCGGTCGAGAGTTGGTTGGCGCTTGCAGGCGCTCTGGCGCTGGCCGGGGCGGCGTTCATCGCCGTTCTGCTCGCCTTTGACTTCGCGGGGCTTCGCAGCCGAGCGGCGGCGCTTTGGCGCGCGCGCCGCGAGGACGCAAGCCGCGTCTCCTAGAACCGTTTGCGCCTGATACGATTCAGTTCAGAGGCCCCAACGTCTCTAAGTCTCTATTTGCGCGAATTGCCAACGCGAAACCGGTGAACCACTTACGCTGAAATTCGCTCTAAACCGACGCCGATTCCGACGACGGGGCGGGCTCCCCAGCGCCCTCGGGCGCAACGCCCGGCGCCCCAAACGCCTGGCCCAGCCCGCCGACGGGCGCTTGCGGCGGCGGCAACTCGCTCACCCAATCGCCCACCATTGTAAGGGTGAGGACGAGACCGGGCGGCCCCTCTTCCGACAACGCCCCGCCCAACTGGCGCGCAAAGGCGTCGATCAAGGACCCGCCAATCCCGCCGCCGGCCCCCTCCGGCTTCTTCGGAGCGCCTGCGCGGCCAACCCCATCGTCGGCGATGACCAGGCGCGCTTCCTCCCCGCCATATTCAAACCGCACTTGGACGGTTCCGCGTCGGTTTTCCGGAAACGCGTATTTGAACGCGTTGGTGACGGCTTCAGAAATCAGCATCGCCATGGGCGTCGCTTTGTCGGCCGGCACGTCGATGGACGGCGCATCGACGGTGAGCCGCACCCGCGTCGGCGAAACGTTGTTGGCGCTCTGCAGTTGCCGGCACAGGGCGGAGACGAAGGACCGCATATTGACGGTTTTCAGATCTTCGCTCTCATAGATGCCGCGATGGACCAGCGCCAGCGCGCCGATGCGGGCATAGGCTTCCGCGAGCGCCTCACGGCCCGGCCCCTCGGGAATCGATTTCGACTGAAGCGAGAGAAGGCTGGAGACAATCTGCAAATTGTTCTTCACCCGGTGATGGATTTCCTGAAGCAGCACCTGCTTGTCGCAGAGCGATGACTTCAGCTCCATCTCGCGGGCTTCCAAACGGTCGGCCATGTCGCCGAACACGTGCCCAAGATCGCGAAGCTCCGCTGGCGCGTTTGAGAGCCGGGGCCGCACCGAAAAGTCTCCGCGGCTATACGCGTCAGCCGCCGCCGCCAGCCTTTTCAACCATCGCACAACCAGCCGATCCGCGCCCGCCATCGCCGCCACCAGGGCGAGCAACCACATGGCGAGCGGCGCTATGAGGCGGGAGACGAGATCCGTGGTCACCCAGTCGAAGGCGTCGGACAAGGGCGCCGAGAACACCATGTAAATCTCGCCCGACCTTAGCGCGCGTTGGGCGAACACCCGGCGCTCGCCGGCGCGGGAGACGCCCTCAAACATAATGAAGCCGTCCTCACCGGTCTCTTCCGGCGTGGCGCGCACGGGCAGCGGCGAGGTCGGCAACGCCTCTGTCGCCGATTGGCCGGTAACGAGCTGCCCCTCCCCGCCGATGAGAAAGACCTCCGCGTCCGCTGGCGCGTCCGAGCGCAGATGCTGCAGCTTCAGCCACTGGATGCTGATGAGCACGGCGACAGCGCCTTCGAACACGCCCTGGTCCGACAGGATCGGCTCAGCCAACACGATGGTGAAATTCGTCCGTAACGGGTTGAGCGTCAGTGGGCTGGAGACGACGCGCGCCGCCTCGCTGGCCTGCCGAAACCAGGCCTCGGCGCCAACGAAGACGCCCACCTCATCGGCGCTCGCCGCGCACGCAATGCGGCCGGAGGCGTCCGCCACTAGAATGGAATCATATTGGGGAAAGCGGCCTGCCGCTCGCTCCAACGAACGCGAGCACTGCGGCGCCGAGCGGCGGCGCACGGCCTCCTGCTGGGCGAGGAGCTGTAGCTCGCGTTCCGCCGCTTCGAACAGACGGCGTTCCTGGTTCGCGGCGAGCAACGCATAGTGCCGAACCAGCTCGCGCGCCCGCGTCTGGTTGTCGCGAAAAGCGTCCTGAGCGAGGAAAACGCCGTAGATCGCCGCCGGCAGAAGCGAGATCGTCAGCACCAGCATCAGGCGGACCCGAAGGGAATCGAATTCCCGGCGCGCGCCGCGCCGAAACGCCTCCCCGCTCAGGCGCGGGGACATCAGCCGCCGACGGCGCGAGCGCTTTTGGCGCGCGACCGCCGGGGCGCCGGACCGTTCGCGCGTTCCGACGCGGGCGCGTCCAGCAAACGCTCCAACTCAGCGCGGGCCCGGCTTACGCGGCTTTTGACCGTCCCCACAGCGCAGCCAACGATGTCGGCGGCTTCCTCATAGGAAAAGCCGCTGGCGCCGACGAGAATCAAAGCCTCGCGATACTCAGACCGCAATTGGTCGAGAGCCACGCGCACGTCATGGATCTCCAAACGGGCGTGTTGGGGGGCTGGCGTTGAGAGTTTCTCGAGCGCGTTCTCGTCCTCAGAGGGCTGGCGCCGCCGCCGTTTGCGGTACTCGCTGTAGTAGAGGTTGCGGAGAATCGTAAACATCCAGGCGCGGAAGTTGGTGCCGGGCTGGAAACCGCTGGCCGCCGCAATGGCCTTCATCAGCGCGTCCTGGGCGAGATCATCGGCCAAATCGCGGTCGCCGCACAGCGAGCGGGCGAACGCGCGCAGGTGTGGCGCTATATCCACCAGCTGTTGCCGAAAAGTCTCGTCGTCGCCCATCTACTCCGTCCAATGCGCCCTGAAGTGAAGCGACGCCGCCGCCGCATTCACCCCTACTCGTTACCTATTCCGCTTCGCGCGATGCGTCATCCAACTTCGCGAGCAAGACCTCGAATTCCTCTGGCAGCTCCTCCTTCACGACGTCGTCGTAGGTCTCGCGAAGCTTTGTCCCAAGCCAATCGTCGCCCTCCAGGGCCGCAGGCGTCGAGGGAGCCGGCTTTAGGCGGCGCACCTGGCCCTTACGAGCGCCGGCGCGTGGGCTCTTGTCCTTTGGCTCTCGCGACGCCTTAGGGCCGCGCTCCTCCGACACAGGGTCCGGAGCCGCCAGCGGCTCGTCATCGCACGAGCGCGCATTGGTATCGCCTTTTGAGATCGACACCCTGTATCTCCCTTATCCGCGAATTGGCCCGGCGCACATCGCGCACCGGCGTTTATGAAAGGCGTCGCCTCGCCTGTCTCCCCTTAGCGGCTTTTGGCCGCCCAATCACAACGTTGCAATCCTTTATTGGTTCCGCAGCGGCCAGCGTGGGAGCTTTTAAAGTCGCACGCAGCTAGCGTCCGCCAGCCTGGAACGAATTGCACGCCGCTGCGTTCGCGATTTTAATGACCGGACAAGGACCGCCCGTTAGGTAGTCCCTATTCAATCAGAAAGAGGGCGCGATGACTGCATTATCGGAACGGGTGGCGAAACACTTGCCATTCCTGCGACGCTATGCGCGCGCTCTGCTTGGCGATCAGTCGGCCGGCGATCGGGCCGTGCGCGGCTGCCTTACGCGGCTCGTGGCCAATCCCAGCATCCTCATTGAGATGGAGCTGCGCGTTGCTGTCTACCAGGCCCTTCATGCAGAGATCGATGAGGGCGGCGAGGGAAGCGCTGAGGCGCGCAGCGGACTGGCGGCGCCGGCTGACGAGCGATTGATCGCGCTGCCGTCCCAGGCGCGCCGAATGGTGCTGCTTACGGCGATGGAGGTCTTCACCTTAGAAGAAGCCGCGCACAGCCTGAGCGTGCCGGCCGATCAAGCCGCGCGCTTGTTGGAGGAAGGTCGAGCGGAGATCGATCGCCAACTCGCCGCTGACGTTTTGATCATCGAAGACGAGCCCATCATTGCGCTCGATATACAAGGGCTTGCTGAAGAAATGGGCCACCGGGTGATCGGCGTCGCCGCCACCCGAACTGAAGCTGTGGCGCTCGCCAAATCAACGAACCCAGGTTTAGTGCTGGCGGATATTCAGCTCGCCGACGGCAGCTCGGGCGTCGACGCCGTCAACGATATCCTCCGCACCCTAGAAACGCCGGTCATCTTCATTACGGCCTACCCGGAGCGTTTGCTGACTGGCGAGAAGCCAGAGCCCGCCTTTCTGATCACCAAGCCGTTCGCCCGCGACGCGGTGAAAGTGACAATCAACCAGGCGCTCTTCTTTAAGCGAAACGCAAAGGCCGCGGCCTAAAACCGCCGTCGCCCCAACAGCGCCGCCCCAACCTGCCACCACGACCCGACAGATCTGCGCAGCTCCAGCGCGAACGCGCAGGTTCGGCGCAGGTAGCGCACGCCGTGCGCCAGGTTCCTCGCCAATCCCCATTTGCG
>JBCDJH010000010.1:0-14162 GCA_038747965.1 Pseudomonadota bacterium | reverse complement strand
CGAGCCCGTTCGCCGATGTGGGGACTAGCGCAACCTGCGGGGAGACCGGTGCGTCCTCCAGCGCCGGCGAAGGCGTGGGTGTGGGCGCAGGCGTCGGCGGTGGGGAGAGGACGCCCGTTGACGCCGCACGGATGGGGCGCGCAATCGATGGGCCCTGAGGCCGCTCAGAACTCTCGGGCGTTGCAGCGGCGGGCTCAGGTTCCTCAGGCTCCGGAGCGAAAGCGACGGGCTCCGTAGGCGGAGCCTCATTCGAAACGGTGGGCGGCTCGGCGGCGGGCGGAGGCGGAAACGCCCCTGAAACAATGTCGCCTGCTTCCGTTGCGTCGAACACCACGCGCCGGCCCTCACGGAAATGGCGCAGGCCCGCCCCTTCGACGAGGGAAAGCCGCACGACCAGCTCGTTCTTATCGACCTCATGCTCCGCGCCCGTGATGAAAGGCGGGGGGTCGATCCGAAGCCGCGCGAGCCCGGGCGCCGCTGGCCGGTCGAAGACAATTTTCGCGCCGCCCGCCGTGGGCGTCACCCGGTAGCCGACAGGACGCGTCCAATCGAACACGAGCCGGCTGTATTGATCGTGTTCGGAGACATAGACCCGCAGCGGCAAGGGGATCTCTTCCGGCTCCGTTGATTGGGCGACCGCTTCCTGGGCGGCGGCGAGGCGCGCAGCCGCTTCCGCCTCCGCCGCTTGTCGCCGTTCTTCGAAGAGCGCACGCGCAGAGACGACGTCGTTGGGGTCGCCGTCGAAACCGGGGGGGATCAGATCGAGCGCATTGATGTTGAAGGATTGAGACAGATGCAGGCGGTAATCGCCGCGCAGGGCGAAACGCGCCGTCCGCCCATTGGGGTCCAGGCGCGCCGCTGCGAGGTAGTCGCGCGCTTCGCTCGTCAGAGCGCGGATATCGCCGCGAAAGGGCGCGCCAAAACGAACGATGAGGACGTTGTTCTCAACGGTGGCGTCAAGGCTCGTTGGGTCCGCCCACTCGAACTCGATGCGCAAGTAGCCGTCCGTGTTCGTAACCCGCGTCGCGGCGCCTTGCGCGAACGCAGGCGCCGCCGCCAACACGGCGACGCATACCGCCAATAGACAGCCCCAGCGAGGCATTGATGCGCCGTCCCTTTTCATCCCGCACCCCAAGGCGAGCGCGACGCATTCGCGCTCCTTAGCGAAGGGTAAACATCCTCGGTTAAGCGTGCGTTACTCGGCGAGGCCGCGGCCGAAGCTCTAGGGCGTCGCAACCGCGTCAGCCTCATCCGGAAGCCGCGTCCGCGTGGCGAGTTGAACCGTGAGCCCCTGCGCCGCTTGCGGGCTCATCTGCGCCATCACGCCAGCAACGGTGGCTTCTTTCATCCGAGAGGCGACATCGAGCAGAATATCTTGATCGAGGGTTTCAAAGATCCGCGCCGCCTCTTTCGGCTTCATACGCTCATAGACTTTGACCAGCCGTTCAATTTGGGCGAGCTCATGTTCATCGCGCTTCTGCAGCAGCTGATTGATGCGCATCTCGATTTGCTTCAGCTCGTCGATGCGTTCCGCGACCCGAAGTTCAGCGGCCTGCAAGAGCTTTGACTGCGTATCGAGTTCACGCTCCCTTGCGTCGAGATCGGATCGGCGCTCGGCGAGGCTTTTCAGAACCCGCAGCTCAGTCGGGCTCAGCTCGGACATATCGTCTTCAGGACTCTGGGCCGCCTCCGCTTCCGCGTCGGCGGTCGGGCCGTCCGCGCCGCCTGCTTCTGCGTCGTCGTCCTCAGCGCCCGCGCTCTCCTCCTCCGTTAGCGAGGCGGTTTCCGCTTCCGCTTCCTGGGCGATGGCCGCTGACACACCCGTCCACACGCCGAAGATCTTGAGGCTGAATAGCAACGCCAAAGCGGCGATCATCGCGGGGAAAAGCCGCGCCTGTTCGGTCATCGATCAACCCTTTCCACATGGTCCGACTGAGGGGCCGCTACCGGACGCCGCCGAGCACGTTGGCGATGTCGCGTTCTTTCAAAGGCGCCGGCGCGGCTGCATCCTGAGGCTTTGAGACGGAAGGCGCGGCAGCCGGCGCCGCCGCTGTTTTCTGGGCCCGCGCGCCGGCCAGGCGATCGGCCACACCGTCGCCGGCCTCCACCATCACGGAGAGTTCGTCCGCAAGGCGCTGCGCTTTGTCGATGGAGCTTTGCAGCTGTTCAGCGACGCCCTCGCCCGTGGCCTTCAGTTGCACAACGCTGGCCTGGGCTTGGCTCGTCGCCATATTCAGCCCTGAGATAACCTCTCGCAAACCGTCTTGGCCGTTGCGCAGGGCGGCGAGGCGCCGATCGAGCGTGAAGCAATATGCGATGGTCACGACCAGCAAGAAGGCGACAATCAACTCAATGAGAAGCGCCAGGCTCATGACGCGCGCTCCATGGCGTCACTGGCCGCTTCCGGCTTCATGGCCGCATCCAGGCGCACCGCGATGTTATCGCCGACCCGTCCCATACGGCCCGTTGTCAGCGTGATGCCTCCGCAGCGCAAATGGACAGGACTGCGCGGGGCGGCGTTCAGCATGAGCGTTTGGCCGACTTGGAACTCCATTACATCGCCCAGCGCCATCGGCTGCTCGTTGAGAACGGCCTGGACTTCCATGTCAGCCGACCAAATCTCCGAGGCCAGATGGCTTTCCCAGATATTGTCGCGGCCGAACTTCTCGCCCATGAACTGCTGAAGCAGCAGCTTACGGATGGGTTCAAGCGTCGCGTAGGGAAGAAGCAACTCTACGCGGCCGCCGCGGTCTTCCATATCAATGCGCAACTTCACCAAGATCGCGGCGTTGGCGGGACGTGCGATCGCCGCAAAGCGCGGGTTCGTCTCGATACGATCCAAACGAAACTGCACGGGCGTGAGCGGCTGAAACGCCGTTGTTGAATCTTCCAGGATCACTTCGATCATCCGTTGCACGAGCATGCGTTCGATCGTTGTGTAGGGACGCCCCTCAATGCGCATCGCCGCCGTACCGCGCCGACCGCCCAAGAGCACGTCGACGATCGAATAGATGAGGTTGGAATCGACCGTGACCAGCCCGTAATTGTCGAGCTGCTCAGCCCGGAAGACGGCGAGGATCGCTGGCAACGGAATAGAGTTCAGATAATCGCCAAACCGGATCGATGAGATATTGTCGAGGCTGACCTCGACATTGTCGGACGTGAAGTTACGCAAAGACGTCGTCATCAACCGCACCAGCCGGTCGAAGACGATCTCCAACATCGGCAGACGTTCGTAAGATACGAGCGCGGAGTTGATAATTGCGCGAATGCCGCTGCGATCGGCGCCGTCCTCGTCGCCGACGTCAAAGCCGAGAAGACTGTCGATCTCATCCTGGTTGAGGATGCGTTCGCCGGTGTCGCCGCCCAGCCCGTCGCCCACGCCGCCATCGGCCATGGCGGCGGCCATATCCATTTCCTCGTCGTCGGCGTCGTCGCCGCCAGCCTCCGCTTCCCAAGCGGCCGCCATCGCCTCCTGATCGACTTCCTCGTCCGACACGTCTTGGCCCTTACTGGATAATCATTTCTTCGAAGAGCACGTCTTCGACTTTCAGCGGCGCGGCCGCCAGATTGATCCGCCGCAAGAGTTCTTGCTTCAGGCGCAGCATCCCGGCGGAGCCTTCGAGGTCGCTCACGCGCAACTGGCGCAAGAACACCTGAAACCGATCAACGACGCGGGGCATGATCGGATCGAGCACCGCATTCGCGTCCGGGTCCCGCACTTCCAACTTAACGCGGAGCTTTAGATAGATGGCGCGGCCCTCTCCCCCATTGCTCAGATTGACAATGATCTCGGGCAGGGGAACGAAGGTCGGCGGCGGCAAATCCTCTTCGGGCTCCGGCGCCGTTTCGCCTTCCGCAAGCTGAACCTCTTCGTCAGCGGACCCGCCGAACACACCCAACATGAAAGCCGCCCCAACGCCGCCTCCGATAAGGAGGAGCGGGAGCGCGATAAACAGGACGAGGACTTTACCTGAGAGCTTCTTTTTCTTCGGCGCCTCGCCGTCTTCGCCCTCTTCGCCGTCGCCTGCTTCTTCGTTTTCGGTTTCTTCCGCCATTCCCGATCCCATTCCGAACCCAAGAGGTCCGCCCATACTGCGTCCCCGCATTAACGGGCAGGAGGGTTAAGGACTCGTTGCTCAAAACCGTTCGCATTTTCGGCAAATTCGACCCGGCAAGGATCGCCGGGCGGGGCTGATAGAGCCCTGTCCGATCGCCGCGCCATCCATTTAAACATCTGTTTTTATTGATTTTTTTTGATGGCACAGGGCTTGCCAATCGGTGACCGACCATCAAAAGGATGGAGGAGGCCCATGGAAAACGCGCTGCTGGTCGGCCTTTCGCGCCAGATCGCTCTTGGACGGCAGATGGACGTCGCCGCCAACAATCTCGCCAATATGAACACGCCCGGCTTTAAAGCGGAGGCGCTGTTGTTCGAAGAGTACGTCTCCAAGATTGACGGCGAGAAGCTCGACAATGGCCGCCTCTCCTTCGTGCTGGACAGCGGCGTATCCCGTGACGTCACCAACGGCGCGATCTCGGCCACCAACGCGCCGCTTGATGTCGCCATCGTCGGCGACGGGTTTTTCGTGGTCGGCGGCGCGGATGCGGATCGCTACACCCGCAATGGTCATTTCGGCCTCGACGATCTTGGTCGCCTGGTGACGCGCGACGGGGACCCCGTGCTCGACCAAGACGGTGCCGAAATCATCTTGGACCTTGAAGGCGAAGAGATCTCTATCTCTGAAGACGGGGTCATCTCGACATCGCTTGGCGAAGTCGCGCGGCTTGGCGTTGTTGAATTCGAAAAGCCTGAAGATATGCGCAAGGTGGGCGGCACCCTCTATGAGACAGAGGAAGATCCCATCGAGGTCGACGCGCCGCGCATCGAGCAAGGCGCGCTTGAGATGTCGAACGTCGCGCCAATTCTGGAGATGACGCGCATGATCGAAGTCTCCCGCTCATATCAGTCCGCAGGCAAACTGATCGAGACCGCTGGCGACCTCACCCGGAAAGCGATCGAAAAGCTCGGCCGTCAAAAGTAACACTATTCGCGTAAGGAAAAACTCCAATGAAGTCACTTAGCATCGCGGCCACCGGCATGCTCGCCCAGCAGCTGAACGTGGAGGTTATCTCCAACAACATCGCGAATATGAACACAACGGGCTTTAAGCGTCAGCGTGCTGAATTCCAAGATTTGCTCTACCAGAACATCGAGCGGATTGGCGCCACGTCCTCCAGCACGGGCACTGTGGTGCCGAACGGCATCCAGATCGGCGTCGGCGTGAAAGCGGGCTCCGTTTACCGGATTACGGACCAGGGCAACATGAACCCCACCGGCAACGCTTTCGACGTGGCGGTGGATGGGGAAGGCTACTTTCGCGTTCAGCTCCCCTCTGGCGAGGACGCCTACACCCGCGCCGGCAATTTCGCGGTGGACGCCGCCGGGCAATTGGTGACCGCGGAGGGCTACTTGGTCCAGCCGGGCATCGTCATTCCGCAAGAGGCCCGCGACGTCACCATCAATGAAGAAGGCCAGGTGGAGGTGACGCTGCCGAACCAGGCCGCCCCGTCCCAGGTCGGACAGTTGGAGCTTGCGACGTTCTTCAACGAAGCCGGGCTCGAAGCTGTCGGCCAGAACATGTTGCTGGAGACGGCCGCGTCCGGCCCCGCCACGCTTGGCACGCCTGGATCGACCGGCTTCGGCGCCATCCTGCAAGGGTTCGTTGAGACCTCTAATGTGGACGCGGTGCAGGAGATCACCGCCCTCATCGCCGCCCAGCGGGCCTATGAGATGAACGCCAAGGTCATCACGACGTCTGACGAAATGTCGTCCGTCGGCTCGAACCTGAAGTAACCGATCGCGTAAGAGGAGCTTTGTCATGACACTTTCCGCCATGCCCTCCCCCGCCCGGGAAGTCGCCGCTTTCCTGCACAACTTCCTGCAAGCCTTCCTGCAGGTCGCGGTTGGCTTCGGCTGGATCATCGCTGTGATCCTCATTACGCAAATGAGTCAAGCGCGCGGGGCTGAAGCGATCGCCGAGGCGCGCCTAAAAACCAACATCGCCGTCAGCAAGCAAACTATATTCTTGAGCGATGTGTTTGATGGACTTGACGAGGCGGCCGACAAACCGCTGGCGGCGAGCCCCGAGCCCGGCGAGCGCCTGTCGCTCCGGGCTGATTATCTCGCCCGGAAGGCGGCCGAAGCCGGCGTGCGCTGGCCAAACCAAGAGGGCGCGCTGCGGGTTATTGTGCGCCGGGCCAGCCAGACGATCGCCAATGAGGACATCGTGGCCGGTGTGCGCGAAGCGCTTTTGGCCCGGTCGGACGCAGACGATTTGGACGTGTTTCTCGCCAACCCAACGCTCACATTGCACGCGCCGATCGACGAACTGGCGGAGCTTGCGATAGAGGCGGTGCAGTTCGATGCGCGCACTGGGCGCTTCCAGGTCGCCGCCCGCGCCCACGCGAATGGGCCCCAGACCACTATCTCCGGCCGCGCGGTCGCGGTGACGGAAACGCCCACCTTGGCGCGAGACGTAGACCGCGGCGAGGTTATCGCCGCCGCCGACATCGCATACGCCCGCACCCCGGCGAACCGGGTGCCGCCGGGCGCGGTGCGCGAGGCGGATGACATCATCGGCCAAGCAGCGAAGCGTCGCCTGCGGGCCGGCGCGCCGGTTCGCGCCAGCGACATCGCCGCTCCCGTGGTCGTCTCCAAGGGATCGCTGGTCACCATGACCTATGAGAAGACCGGCCTCCGCCTGACGATGACGGGACGGGCGCTGGCGAACGCCGGGGCGGGAGACGCCATCGACGTCGCCAATCTGCAAACCCACCGGACCGTCCAAGCCATTGTTGAAAGCTCCGGCGCCGTGCGCGTGCTCGCGCCTTTCGGCGTCGCCGGATTGCGTTGATAGGAGGGGCCGATGTTTGACGTCGCACGGATGCAAAAACCGCTTCTCGCCATCGCTCTCGCGCTCGCCGTCTCCGCTTGCGGCAGCGCCCGAGGCCTGCGGGAGATCGGGAAAGCGCCCGCAATGACACCGTTGGAAAACCCTGCCGTTCTCCATGGGCCGCGGCCGATCCAGATGCCGATGCCCCAGGCCGAACGCGCCTCCTACCAGCCGAACTCCCTATGGAGAACCGGCGCACGGGCCTTCTTCAAAGACCAGCGGGCGCGGCGCGTGGGGGATATCCTGACCGTTGAGATCAACATCACGGACCGGGCGCAGCTCAACAACACCACCTCCCGCACCCGCACAAACGAGGAGGATTCCAACCTCACCAGCTTTCTCGGGTTTGAGGGGCGACTCTCCGGCGTCCTCCCGGATGGGGTGAACCCCTCCTCGCTGACGGATTTCGGCTCGGACAGCACCTCCACCGGCACCGGCACCGTGAACCGCCAAGAGACCGTGGCCCTTACGGTCGCCGCGGTGATCACCCAGGTTTTGCCCAACGGGAACTTCGTCGTCGCCGGCAGGCAGGAGGTGCGCGTGAACTTCGAGGTGCGCGAGCTGCTCATCACCGGCGTAGTGCGGCCAGAGGACATCGCCAGCTCCAACACGATCCAGCACACGCAAATCGCCGAAGCGCGCATCTCCTATGGCGGGCGCGGCCAGCTCACAGCCGTGCAGCAACCGCGCTACGGGCAGCAGCTCTACGACATCATCTTCCCATTCTAGAGAGCTGGGGAATCCGATAGCCCGCTGACGGCGCCCCTCGCCCTGGCCCCGAAGTTCTTGTTATAAGGCCTTTTTCGCAGTGCAACGGCGCTATCGCAGCCGCAGCACGCCGCCGGGCCCTGCGGGTCGGCCCGGCCGATGGAGGCCAGGGCATGCTGTTCACAAAAAAGCGCGGCGACGAGAAACGAGCCGATCTGAGAGAAAAACTCGCGAGCGGCCGCTTGTTGCGCACGCCGGGGGCCTTCAACCCCCTCTGCGCCCAACTGGTGGAGCGCAAGGGCTTCGACGCAATCTACATCTCAGGCGCCGTGCTGTCGGCGGATCTCTGCCTGCCGGACGTCGGCATCGCCACCATGTCGGAGTTCGCCGACAGGGGCCGCCAAATCGCGCGCGCGACGGACTTGCCCGCCATCATCGATATCGACACCGGTTTTGGGGAGCCGATGTCGGCGGCCCGCACGGTTCAGATCATGGAGGAGGCCGGGATCGCCGGCTGCCATATCGAGGACCAGATGATGCCCAAGCGCTGCGGGCATTTGGATGGTAAGGAAATCGCGCCCCTGGAGACCATGCTGCAGCGGGTGCGCGCCGCCGCCGACGCCAAACGCGATCCAAATTTCCTGCTCATCGCCCGTTCCGACGCCCGGGCCATTGAAGGGCTGGATCAGGCCATCGACCGGATGAAAGCCTATGTGGACGCCGGCGCGGAGATGATCTTCCCGGAAGCGCTGAAAAGCGTCGAGGAATTTGAGGCTGTCCGCGCGGCGCTCGACGTGCCGCTCCTCGCCAATATGACCGAGTTCGGCAAATCGCGCCTCCTCAACGCCAAGGAGCTGGAGGACATCGGCTTCAACGTTGTCATCTACCCGGTGACGACCTTGCGCCTCGCCATGGGCGCCGTCGATCGCGGGCTCGATCGCATCCTCGCCGACGGGGACCAGAACGCCCTCCTCGATGAGATGCAACATCGCCGCGATCTCTACGATCTTTTGCGGTACGAAGACTACAACGCGTTCGACACGTCGATTTTCAATTTCTCTGTCGGCGATACGCCGACAGAGTAACGCGCACGGAGCGATGCTCGCGAGGGGCGCGTCTCAGTTTCATTTGTAGGAAGAGAAGGATTGCAGGATGAGCGATGAGGTAAAGTATGGGCTGGCTGGGGTGTTGGCTGACGACACGGCGGTGTCAAAAGTTGTGCCGGAGACCAACTCGCTCACCTATCGCGGCTACGCGGTGCAGGACTTGGCCGCCGAGCGCCGATTCGAAGATGTCGCCTATCTGATCTGGAAGGGCGAGCTGCCAAGCGCTGCGGAGCGGGCCGCGTTCGACGATCAGGAGAAATCGGAACGGGGCCTCTCGGACGCTTTGATGAAGGCTATGGCCTCCTTCAACCACTCCGCGCACCCCATGGATACGCTGCGAACAGCGGTGAGCTATCTCGGCCAAGAGGACGCCGATACGGACGATTCCTCACCGGAGGGGCTTTACGCCAAGTCCATCCGCCTGTTCGCAAAGATCCCGGAGATCGTCGCCGTCGACTACCGCTTACGGAACGGCAAAACGCCGATCCCGCATGATAAGTCCCTGGCGTTTTCAGAGAACTTCTTTCACATGTGCTTCGGCGAAGTGCCAGCGCCGGAGATCGTTAAGTGTTTTGACATCTCCATGACGCTTTATGCGGAGCATTCTTTCAACGCCTCCACCTTCACCGCACGCACGATCGTCTCCTCCACCTCGGACATCTATTCCGGCGTCACCGGCGCGATTGGCTCGCTCAAAGGCCCCTTGCATGGCGGCGCCAATGAGGCGGTGATGCACATGCTGAAAGAAGTCGGCGCGCCGGATAAAGCCAAAGACTGGATGCTGGACGCGCTCGCCACCAAAAAGAAAATTATGGGCTTTGGCCACCGCGTCTATCGCTCTGGCGACAGCCGTGTCCCGACCATGACAAACGCCTATGAGCGCATGGTGGAGGTGATTGGTACGGACGAAGCGCGTAACTACTGGAACATGTCGCGCATTCTCGACGAGACCATGGTCGCGGAGAAAGGCATCTACCCCAACCTCGATTTTCCGGCCGGCCCCGCTTACTACCTGATGGGCTTTGAGATTCCAATGTTCACGCCGATCTTCGTGATCTCGCGGATCACCGGCTGGACGGCGCATATCATGGAGCAGCTCGCTGCGAACAAGCTCGTCCGTCCACTGTCAAACTATGTGGGCGAAGCGCAGCGGCCGCTGCCAAGCGCTTAGCGGCGCCAAAGACGCGCCGGCGTTCTTTCCCTAGAGCGTCGGCGCAGATTTAACGCGCGTTAGTCGTCCCGGTGGACGCGCTCTTGCCGTTCGTGACGCTCCTGCGCCTCTAAGCTCAGCGTTGCGATCGGCCGGGCTTCCAAACGGCGCAACCCAATGGGATCGCCGGTTTCCTCGCAATAGCCGTAGCTGCCGTCCTCGATCCGGCGCAGCGCCGCATCGATCTTAGAGATCAGTTTGCGCTGGCGGTCGCGGGTGCGCAGCTCCAGCGCGCGTTCCGTTTCGCTGGAGGCGCGATCGGCGATATCCGGATGCTGCGCGGTGTCCGTTTGCAAATGGTCCAGCGTCTGCTGGTTTTCCCGAAGGATGTCGTCTTTCCAATCGAGCAGCTTGCGTTTGAAGTACTGCAGCTGGTCCGCGTTCATGAACGGCTCGTCGTCGCTCGGACGGTAGACGGTCTCTTCAATCAACGCCATGGCGATACTCCCGGTCCATGCGATTGGTGATGCAAGCGGCGCGCCGCCCGCTACGCCCATATGACGGCGAGTAATTTTCGGCGGAGTATAGAAATAGGCGCGCGTCCCGGCAACGCATCATTCCTCATTTGAAATCAAATAGTTAAACTGAGGGACGCTATCAACGGCGCCCGCTGGCCGCCCTCGCCTGCTCCAGTTTGGCAAGCTCCACTTGGGCTCTTAGATCGATATCATCGAGCAGGGATTGCAGCCCAGGATCGGCCGCCGACGCCCTCTCCGACGCCAGCGCGCTTTGAAGGGTGGCGAGCCGGTGGCCGGGAATGGCGCCGACAAGCAGGCCATCGCGCAGATCGTCGAGGATGTCCAAAAGCCGAGCCGCGCGGTCCCGCGCCGGGCGGTCGCCATGACCGGCCGCGCCGCCGGCGTCGCTTTGTAAAGCGATGAGCGCGTCGAGGGAGGCGAGCGGCGCCGTCGCGGTCGGCCCGCCGGCGTCCTGGATCGGCGCGGCGTCCACTTGAAAGCCGGCCCCGCCGTCTTTGGCGGCGCTTCGGCGCGGCCGCGCGCCGCTCACATTTCCAACGCCAGTGACTTTCATGGGGATCGCTGCTCCGTCCGGCCGGGCGGACCACTCCTCCGGCGAACGACTAAAAGTGCCAGCCGCCCGATTAAGGGCGCGTTAACCGGCGCCAAGCCGCCCGGCACTCTCTGCCCAAGTCTAAGCAATAGCTGCCGGGCGGGTGAACCAGCCCCCCAGCATGTAGATCTTCCGGAGCGACTAATCCATTGATTTTAATCGTGTTTTTTGGCCCAAAATCTCAACGCTTGTTGGCATGCATCTCGCTCCAGGTGAGGGGGCTTAAAGCTTTCCGCTCAGAACCAGGGCCACCGCATGTCAAAGAACGCCGCGCCATCCTCTGACACCTCGCCGCGCCTCTCCGGCGATCGCGGCGGCCCCGCCGCTATGGCCGCGCCGCGTTGGATCATGCGGCTTTGGGCCGTCGCGGCGATCCTCGTGGCGCTCGCCTTCGCCGTCTTCGCACCGCCCGCGGCCGCCAAGTCTCGCATCAAAGATCTCGTTGAAATCGAAGGCGTCCGCGAAAACGCGCTGATCGGCTACGGGCTCGTCGTCGGCTTGGATGGGACGGGCGACCGGCTGCAGAACGCCCCCTTCACGCGCCAAAGTTTGCAAGCGATGTTGGAGCGGCTCGGCGTCAACACCCGGCTGGAAGACCTCCTTACCGAGAACGTCGCCGCCGTCATGGTGACGGGCACGCTGCACGCCTTCGCCACGCAAGGCGCGCGGATCGACGTCGCGGTGAGCGCCCTTGGCGACGCAGATAGTCTGCTCGGCGGAACGTTGCTCGCGACGCCGCTTATCGGCGCAGACGGCGAGATCTACGCCGTCGCGCAAGGACCCATCGCGGTTGGCGGCTTTGCGGCGGGCGGCGACGCGGCTGAAATCACCAGGGGCGTGCCGACCAGCGGGCGCATCGCCAATGGGGCCACCATCGAGCGCGAAGTCGCGTTCCAACTGAAAGACATGCGCGACGTCAAACTGGCGCTGCGCAATCCGGATTTCACCACCGCCTCGCGCATAGCCGACGCCGTCAACGCGTTTCTTGGCGGGGGCGCTGCGCGCGCGACGGACCCCTCTTCCGTCCGGATTGACCCTCCGGGCAGCTACCAGCAGAACCTCGTCGCGCTCATCACCGACGTCGAGCAGCTGTTGGTTGAGCCCGACCAGCCAGCGCGGGTGGTAATCGACGAAGCCTCGGGCGTCATCGTCATGGGCAAGGAAGTGCGGGTCTCCACGGTGGCGATCGCGCAAGGCAGCCTGACGGTGAGCGTCTCCGAAGCGCCGCAGGTGAGCCAGCCCAACGCCTTCGCAGAAAACGGCGAGACCGTCGTCGTTCCGCGTACAGAAGTCGAAGTGGACGACTCCGGCGGCGCGAAGCTCGCCGTTGTCGAAGAGGGCGTGCGCCTTCAGGATCTTGTGGACGGTCTGAACGCCCTCGGCGTCGGCCCGCGGGACATGATTTCCATACTTCAGTCCATTAAGGCCGCTGGCGCGCTCCAAGCCGACATCGACGTGATGTAAGGGGGATACCGATGGACATGCAGTCAGGCCCCATCGCCGCACTCACCAGTTTCCAGGCCGAAGCCGCTCGCGCTCAGGCCGAAGCGCCCGCCCAGCGTTTGCAGAGCGCGCGAAGCGAAGCGGAAATTGACGCGGCGGCCCAAGAGTTCGAAGCGGTGTTTTTGGCGCAGATGATGGCGCCCATGTTTCAGGGCCTCAAAACGGACGGCCCCTTCGGCGGCGGCCATGGGGAGGAGATCTATCGCGGCCTTCTGGTCGAGCAGTACGCCGAGGAAATCTCAACCCGCGGCGGCGTCGGCATCGCCGCACAAATCAAAGCGGAGCTTCTGGCCCTGCAAGGCGCGCCCGCCGACCTCGCCGCGCCGGCCGCCCCCATTCCCTTCACGCCTGAGCAAACAGCCGCCTATGGCGGCCTAAAGGATGACACCGATGCCCCTCGCCGCCAATGATCCCACCGATCGGGTTGAACAGCTTATTCTTTTGACGGAGCGCTTGAGCGGACTGATCTCCAAAGAAACGGAGATCCTACAATCAAAGCGCCCGCGCGAATTGGAGCCGTACGGCGCGGAAAAATCGAAACTGGCGGCGCTCTACGCGCAGGAGATACGCGCGATTTCGAATGACAAATCGCTCATCGCAGGGGTCGCGCCTGAACTGACGGAGCGCCTCGCCACCTTTACGAAAGCGTTTGAAGAGCAAGCGGCGATCCAGAAGCGGGCGCTTGCGCGGGCCCGGCGGGTGACCGAAGGAGCTATCAAAGCCCTGGCCGACGACGTCGCGCGTCGCCGTCAACGGTTCGACGGGTACGGCGCGGGCGGCGTTCAATCGCCGAGCCCAGCGAACAGCCCCACATCCATCGCGCTTAACCAGATCGTCTAGAGCGCCATCAGCCCTTCTGGCAAATCGCAAGAGCGACATAGGCGGGCGTGATGTCGATGGGCGCGCCTGCGCCAACCGCCTCCGTCTCAGGCGCGCGCAGCAGCGTCGCCGGGCCAGACCCAGCGCCGGATTTCACCAGCCCATGGGTTTCATCGCCCGCGACCGCCCCCCAATAGGCAAGCCGTCCGCTGTCGCTTGCGCCCACCAGCGCGTGGGCGTGCGAGGGCATTTGGTCGGGCGTCAGCATCACTTCACGGGCGCCGCCCACGTCGCCAATCGGGAACTCCGCGCCGGCGCCCATGATGACTCGGCCCTCCGCCGGGCCATAGGCCAGCCAGCCGGAGGGGCATGCCGGCAAGTCGAACGCCATGACAGCCCCTTGCGGCACAGACGCGCCGAACGCCTCAGGCTCCGGCAAAATCTGAGTTGGTTGGTTGGCGATGCCGCGTAGGGCGAAAAACGCGACAAGGACGCCGCCGACGATCGCGCTGAGAATACCGATAATGACTTCGCGCATAGCTCCCTCCCCATTCCCTGGAAAGGGTATAGCATAGGCGCGGCTCGCCTGGACCGGGTTTCGCCGATTTCGTTAAAAAAGTCCGCCGAGGCCGGAGGCGCCGGCCCCTCCGCCGCCTTGCAGGCGGGCGAGCCCCGCCTGGAAGTTCGACAGGCGCGACTGGAGAAAGGCCGGAGGCGGCCCATTCGCGCCATTATTCCCATTGTTGAGGAGATTCGAGATCGCGGGGTCCGTATTGATATCCCGGTAGG